>JAILNT010000232.1 GCA_024691265.1 Treponema sp.
CAAATTCAAATATTTTGCATTACGATATTAATAGATTTGATATTTTTAGCGACAAACAAAATATTACTTTTATACTTGAAAAAGATAAAAATTATAATGAAATTATAGAAGCCGCCTTTAGCTGATTGCTATAATTAATAAAAGATATATAAGCCAATAACTAGAAGCTCACAAAGATTTCAGCTACAATAATAGATATGGCTGATATACACGTATTTCCAGATGCTCCTGAAGGCACTCCTAAAAGTAATTTTGTACATCTTCATGTACATTCTGATTATTCGCTTCTTGATGGAGCCTCAAAACTAGATACTCTTATTGCAAGAGCAAAAGAACTTAATATGCCAGCATTAGCTCTTACAGACCATGGTAATATGTTCGGAGTATTGAACTTTGAACATATATGTCATGCAAACGGCATAAATCCTATTGTAGGTGAAGAATTTTATGTAGCTTACGGAAGCCATAAAGAAAAAAATGATGTTCCATATTCAAAAAAAGGTTCTAACGGTGAACATCATGCACATTATTTTCACCTTATTTTACTTTGTGAAAATGATATCGGTTATAAAAACATGTCGTGGCTTTCTTCTATTGCTTACACAGAAGGGCTATATTATGGAAAACCTAGAATAGATTTTGAATTACTTGAAAAATATCATGAGGGCATAATATGTCTTTCTGCCTGTATTCAGGGAGAACTACCTCAGCTTTTACTTGCCGGAATGGACAAAGAGGCAGAAGAGCTTGCATTAAAATATAAAAATCTTTTTGGCCCAGACCATTATTATATTGAACTTCAAGACCATGGAATTCCAGAACAGAAAGAAGTTGCTGTAAAACTTATAGCTTTAGCAAAAAAGCTTGATATTCCTATGGTAGTAACAAATGATGTTCACTACTGCAATAAAGATGATGCAGAAGCTCAAGACGCACTCCGCTGTATTGGCTTTAAGAAATTACTAGATGAACCTCACCAGACAATGGGAGGAGGAAGAACTGAATGGTATCTCAAAAATGAAGAAGAAATGAGACAGCTATTCCCAGACTATCCTGAAATGATAGATAATACCATGAAGATTGCAAATATGTGTAATCTTACCATTCATCAGTATAAAACTCAGGAATTAAAAACTTGTTTGCCTCGCTTTGAACTTCCAAAAGAATTTCAAATACATGGTGATGACTATACAAAAAATCAAGATGATTATGTACGCTATATCGTTGAAAAAGGTCTAAAAAAACGATACAAGGAAATTACTCCTGAAATAAGGCAAAGGGCAGAATATGAGCTTGGAATTATTTTTAAAATGGGTTTTTCAGGCTACTTCCTTATTGTTTGGGAATTTATAAACTGGGCTAAAGAGCATAAAAAGCCTATAGGACCGGGACGAGGTTCAGGAGCAGGTTCTCTTGTTGCCTATTGTATGACTATTACAGATATTGACCCTTTCAAATATAAGCTTATTTTTGAAAGATTCTTGAATCCAGAACGAGTTTCCATGCCGGATTTCGATGTTGATATGGATTTCGATTATCGCCAAGACATTATCCAGCATACAAGAGATTTGTATGGAGATCCTCAGGTAGGTCATATCGTTACATTTGGTACATTGAAAGCAAAGCAAGTTCTTGCTGATGTAGGACGAGTTTTGAATATTCCTCTTGCAGAAGTAAACATGCTGAAAAAATGTATTCCGGATAGCCCTAAGGCTAAACTAAAAGATGCATTTGCTCCTCCTACAGAAAAATTTCCTGATGGTGGAAAACTTATACCCTATAAAGATGATCCCCGCTATCAAAGGCTTTTTAAGCTTGCCTTTAAGCTTGAAAATGTAAATCGTAATACAGGTTTACATGCTTCAGGTATGGTTATTGGACTCACAGCTTTACCAGACTGGGCTCCAGTATTTAAAGATCCAAAAACAGGTGAAGTCGGTGTTCAGTATACAATGGATATTATAGAGCCTTGTGGTCTTGTAAAATTCGACTACCTTGGATTAAAAACTCTTTCTCTTATCCGTTATGCAGAAAATATCATTAATAAGCATAAAAAAGCTGATGAAGAAGATTTCAGTATAGAAACAATTTCAGAAGAAGATGAAAAAACTTTTGATTTGTTCTGTAGGGGAGATACTGTAGCTGTATTCCAGTTTGAATCTCCTGGTATGCAGAAAATTCTTAGACAGGCTAAACCTAGAAGACTTGAAGAGCTTGTTGCCTTGAATGCATTGTATCGTCCAGGTCCTATGGATTACATTCCAAATTACATTGATGGAAAATGGAAGCCTGAAACAATACATTATCCAGACCCTTGTCTTGAAGGTATTTTGAAGGAAACCTATGGCGTTATGGTTTACCAGGAGCAAGTTATGCAAGTTTCTCAAAGAATTGCTGGCTTCTCCCTTGGTGGTGCAGATATGCTTCGCCGTGCTATGGGTAAGAAAAAGCCTGAAGTTATGGCGGGTAAAAAAGTTGAATTTGAAGAAGGTGCTATAAAACAGGGCTTCTCTAAAGAGCACGCAGATGAAATCTTTGATATTATGATTCCGTTTGCAGGCTACGGTTTTAATAAATCGCATGCAGCAGCTTATTCTGTTGTTGCCTATCGTACAGGCTGGTTAAAGGCTCATAAACCGGCAGAATTTATGGCAGCAAACCTTACAAATGAAATTAACTCAACTGATACTATCCCTGAATATATTGCAGAAGCAAAACGTATGGGTATTCCCGTTGATCCTCCTAATATCAATAAATCAGACTCTATTTTTGATGTACTTGATGGACATATTCTTTTCGGTTTCCGTGGTATAAATGGTATGGGTCGAGGTGCTGCAGAAGCTATTGTTGAAGAAAGAGAAAAAAATGGTCTTTTCAAAAGCTTTATGGACTTTATGGAAAGAATCGATTTTAATTCCGTAAATAAAAAGGCTATTGAAGTTCTTATAACAACAGGTGCATTTGACGAACTTGGTCAAAACAGACCTACGCTTCTTGCAAATATGGAAAATATTATAAAATACCTGAACAATAAAGATGAATCTAAAAGATTTGGGCAGGTAGATTTATTTGAAGAAGCAGGTGTAGAAAATATCGATGAATACAAATATGAAGAAGTTGAAGATTTTCCTAAAATGGAAAAACTCAACAGGGAGAAAGAACTTATAGGCTGTTATCTTAGCGGACACCCTTTAGATGAATACAGAAAGGTTATTGAAAATTGTGCAACTGTAGGAACTACAACGCTAGACCGTTGTGCAAAACAAACCAAAGCCGAGTTAGAATCTCAACAATCTTCAGGTGAAAAGAAGTGGGGAACAAAAGCCCAAACAACCCATTATATTGCAATAGGAATGCTGCATAATATAAAACCTTATATAACTAAATCTGGCAAACCTATGGCATGGGCAACTCTCCAAGACTTTAACGGAGAAATTGATTTAACATTTTTCCCTAATACCTGGGAAAAGATTTCTCCAAAGGTACAAGACGATGGTGTTTATGCATTTGAAGGAACTATAGATCCTCCAAATGAAAAGCATGATAAACCTGGTTTTATTGTTGAAAATATTCAAGATATATCTACTCTTGAACAGAAATCAATATCACAGGTTCATATACAATTACAATCAACATTCTCTAATGCGAAAGAAATAAATAATCTTAAAGATTTTTTATTTGGCTTTTCAGGTCAATGCTATGTATATTTTCATATAGATGTTCCAACTGGCTCTTATATAATAAAAGCCAATACACAGATGACTGTTCCGGCTTCACAAGATTTCTTAAAGGAATTGAAAGACCAGGCTTTAGTTACAGATGTATGGACTCAATAATTATTAATAGCTAAAAGGAGAAATTAAGATGTTACAACTTATTCTAAAGACAGTATCTGGAGCAATATCTATTTATACAATGCTCTGCTTTATAAGAATAATATTAAGCTGGTTTCCTGGTGCCTTATACACTGGATTCGGCAGATTTATATCGTCTATTTGTGACCCTTATATAAATCTGTTCCGTGCAATTCCATTTTTAAGATTAGGAATGATAGACTTTACTCCTACCCTGGCAATTCTTGTATTAATGGGCTTGTCAATGATAGTAGGACAGATTTCCATTACAGGAAAACTGACAGTAGCTTCTATTCTTATATTCTTGTTTAGTCATGTTATCTGGTCTCTTATATCTGCAATTCTTGGATTTGTAATTTTTATCTTTGTAATACGTCTGATAATATTATTTATCTATAAAAAGAATGGTAACTATCCAGGTTCTATTTGGGACAGCATCGATAGAGCTATAAGTCCTTTTATATTCAGAATCTCAGGCACATTTATAAGAAAGCCAACTTCATTCAAGACTTCATTGATTATAAGCATAATCGCCTTAGTAATTATGTACTTCGGAATAGAAATGCTTATCAGTCTTATTATTAATCTTTTGAAGTTTATTCCATTCTAAAAATTATTTTTAATTAAAATGCCATTTTGGGGAGAAAAAAGTGAAATTAGCGGAAATACAATCACCTGTATCAACTCTGGGAGGTGTAGGACCTACTACAGAAAGGCAATTCGCACAAATGAATATATTCACTATTGCAAATCTCCTTTCGACATATCCTAGAACTTATGATGACAGGACAAAAAGAAATCCTTTAGCGTCTTTCCAAAATGGCAAAGTTCATACTATAGCAAAAGTAACCGGACATGAATGGTTCGGTTATGGTGCTATGAAAACTCTAAAAATAATGATTAATGATGGAACTGCAACAGGTGAATTAATAGCCTTTAACAGACCTTTTTTACAGAAATCTCTACCTGTTGGCTGTATTATAGCCGTTACAGGTCAATTTGAATACAAATACAATTCATTAAAATCCACTTCATTTGAAACAACAAAAATGAGCAGTGGAGAAAAAGACACATTAGAGTCATTCAGAAATGCTATAATTCCCGATAGCGGAGTTTTACCTATTTACCCTTTAACGGAAGGTCTTTCTCAAAAGACATTCAGAAAAATTGTTGATAAAGCCCTTAAACAATACAGTATCGGTATAGACGATGAACTTACAGAAGATATAATAGCCAAAAGGAATCTTCTGCACAAAAAAGAAGCTATAAAACAAATACACAAGCCTGAAAATTTATTAGAAGCTATTGCAGCAAGGAAAGCTTTAATATACGAAGAATTATTTCACTTTCAAGAAACAATCGCAAGAAGAGCTATTGCCCATAGAGGAACTTTATCAATTCCATCAAAAATAGAGCAAAACAAGATAATTGATATAGAAACATTTAAGCAAAATCTTTCACCAAAACAACTAGCTTTACTCTGCTCTCTCCCTTTCGATTTAACTAATGACCAGATGGCTGTTATCGAGGACATGAACACAGATATCGATAAAGGTTATAAAAGCAGAAATGAAGCTATTCTGGAAGCAGAAAAAGGTAATGAAGTAAAATCTATAGTAACAATGCAAAGATTGATACAAGGCGATGTAGGAAGTGGTAAAACTCTTGTTGCTTTTTTTGCATGCCTTAGAATTGCAGACTGGGGTGGTCAGAGTGTAATTATGGCTCCTACAGAACTTTTAGCCCAGCAACATGCAGAAAATGCTTCTAAAATGCTTGAAAAGCTTGGTATACAGGTTGCATTTTTAACGGGCAATATAAAAGCAAAAGGAAGGTCTTTACTATTAAAAGCTATAGAAAATGGCGATGTGCAGCTTATAATAGGTACCCATGCTCTTTTTTCTAAAAACGTACATTATCATGATTTACAGCTTGCTGTAATCGATGAGCAGCATAGATTCGGAGTTATGCAGAGAAATGCAATACTGGATAAAGGCCGGCAAAGTGTAATTGCAAAAAAATCACACCAAGAATTTTTTACTCCTCATCTTGTAATGATGAGTGCTACCCCAATTCCACAGACTTTAGCCTTAACAGCATTCGGTGACCTTGATATTTCTACAATAAAAACAATGCCAAAAGGTCGTCTTCCTGTAAAAACACTTCTTACAAAGATGGGGAGTGAAATGAATGCATATAAAGCCGTATATTCAGAACTTCAAAAAGGACATCAGGCTTATTTCGTTTATCCAAGAATTGAGGGAGAAGAAAAAAGCGAAAATAATAATGAACAAAATATTATAAAATCAGCAGAAGAAATGTATAACTGTTTATCAAAATTATACACCCCTTATAAATGTGCTCTTGTACACAGTAAGATTCCAGAAGAAGAACAAAGCCGAATACTAAAAGATTTCAAGGAAAATAAAATACAAGTTCTTGTTGCCACAACCGTTGTTGAAGTAGGTGTTGATGTTGCAAATGCTACATGTATTGTAATAGAACATGCTGACAGATTCGGACTTGCAGAACTTCATCAGCTTAGAGGTAGAGTAGGAAGAGGTTCTTTGCAGTCATATTGCTTTTTAATTTACAGTAAGAATATCAGTCAAACTGGAATTGAAAGAATGAAAGCATTGCATAGTAGCACAGATGGATTTTTTATAGCTGAACAGGATTTGAAATTAAGAGGACCTGGAGAATTTACAGGCACTGCACAATCAGGTTATATGACCTTAGGCATAGCAGACCTTTCACGAGATAAAGATATTCTCATTCAGGCCAGAACTGATGCCTTTGATCTTGTTAATAAAGAATATAATAAAAATGCTTAAGCTATATAAGATTCAAGCTTTCTCATTCTTGTTGGGTGCTGCATTCTTACAATTGCATGCTTTTCAATCTGGCGTATTCTTTCTTTTGTAAGATTAAATACATCGCCAACTTCTTTCAAAGACATTGGTTTTTCGCCATCAAGCCCAAAACGCATTCTAAGAACAGAAGCTTCTGTATCTTTTAATGTAGCAAGAGCTTTCTTCAAATCACGCTTCATACTTTCCTGAATTGCATTTTCATCAGGTCCTTCATAGCGATTTTCCTCAATGAAATCACCAAGGAGAGAACCATCTGCATTGTTTCCTGCTTTTACAGGAGCTTCAAGAGAAACCATATCACGAGAGATATTCATTAAATCACGAACATGCGATTTATCCATTCCAAGAGACTTTGCAATTTCAGTGATTTCATCTTCTTCACTTCTGTCGCCTGTAAGCTCTTTTCTAACATGCTCTATCTGAGAAACTTCATTAGCTCTATTATTAGGAAGACGGATTGCATGACCTTTTTCACAAATTGCCTTCAAAATAGCCTGTCTTATCCACCAGACAGCATAAGAAATAAAATGATAACCTTTAGAAACATCGAACTTTTCAATAGCTGTAATAAGACCTATATTTCCTTCGCTTATCAAGTCAAGCAAATCTAATCCCTGATTCTGATATTTTTTAGCAACATTTACAACAAATCTCAAGTTGGCTTTTACAATCTTATCTTTAGCAACTTTATCACCTTTAGCCGCTTTTAGAGCAAGGGTATTTTCTTCTTCGCGAGTCAGTAAAGGTATCTTATTTATATCCTTCAAGTACATAGCTAAAACTGCATCGTCATTCTTCATATCATTACTCCAAAAAATAAGATAAAGCCGTATAAACGTCTTATGCATAATATATAGCAATAACTGTGCCAAGTTTT
>JAILNT010000248.1 GCA_024691265.1 Treponema sp.
CATGCATAAAAAACAGGACCAATATATAAAATGTATAGCGTTTTTATTGTTGACGATGAACATATCGTTTTAGAAGGTATAAGAAACAAAATTGACTGGGAAAATACAGCATTCAGCTTTGCAGGAGAAGCAACAGACGGAGAACTTGCATTTTCTATGATACAAGAAATGAAGCCTGATATACTCATAACAGACATAAAAATGCCTTTTATGGACGGACTTGAATTATCTCGCCTTTTGAAAAAGATTCAGCCATGGATAAAAATAATAATACTTTCGGGGCATGACGAATTCGATTATGCAAAAAAAGCAATATCAATAGGTGTTGAAGACTATATATTAAAACCATTTACACATGAAGAACTGCTAGATAGCCTAAATAAAGTTGCACAACGGCTGGACGAAGAAAAAAAGAGAAAACTTGATATAACAAAATTAAAAGAAGAATTAGAATCCAGTGCAATTCTTGTTAGAAATAAATACCTATCTGATTTAATTTCAGGTAGCATTGATACAGCTAATATATTGCAAGAAGCAAAAAAACTGAACATAGATATAATAGCAAGATATCATAAAGTAATTATTAGTGAATTAAAAACAAAAGAAGAAACGGAAGAAACAGGTGTCTTGCAAAAGGTCTACTCTTCCCTTTTGGATATTTCAAAAAATGTTTCTGATGTTATATCGTTTTTTATAAGTCCAAAACGCTTTGTCAGTATATTAAAAAACAATTCAGTAGAAGACATAGATGAATACAGCTATAATTTTGCAGAAGCTATTGAACATGTAGTATCACAAAACATGGAATGTAATGTAATAACGGCAATAGGAAAAACCGTAGAACATACATCAAATATAGCATCTTCATATTCAGATGCAGACCACATCTTAAATCAAGCAAGATTCTGGAATAAAAGCCGCATCTTAAGTGCAGATGACATAAAAAAATCCAGTGACGGCATACTTTCTTTACAAGAAAATGATCCTCTCATGGAAAGACTAAAATATGCACAAACAAATGAAATAGAAGAAATAATAAGTCAATATCTGGATTTATTGAAAGACAATTCAGAACATTTCCAGGTAATAGCTTCATATCTATTTGTAGATGTTATAATGGCAGTATCAAAACTTGTAGAAAACCTTGGTGGAAACATAAAAGAAGTAATGCCGGAAATTCTTTCACATAGCTTTGTTGACAATGCTGTTCAAAACCAGGATATTTTTGTAAAAGAAATAAGAAAAATACTAAAAAACATATTTGAATACAGAGATTCTAAAATACAAGGACGATATGGAGAAGTAATCTTAAAAGCAAAAGAATATATAAATAAAAACTATTCAAGCCAGGATACAAGCTTAAAACTTGTGGCTGAAGAAGTGCATTTAAGTCCAAATCATTTCAGTACAATATTTTCACAGGAATGTGGAATTACTTTCATAGAATATCTTACAAACGTAAGGATAAATGAAGCAAAAAGGCTATTAAAAACAACAGACATGAAAGGAGCAGATATAGCGTATGATTGTGGTTTTAGCGATCCTCACTACTTTAGCTTTATCTTTAAGAAAAACACTGGAATGACTCCAAGAGAGTATAAAAATAGTTAAAACGTGTACTTTATTCAACATATAAAAAGAAAGTTAAGCACACGTTTTATCTCACAAAAATCTTATTATTTACAAGCTTTTCTGTTTTTCAAAATGATAAATATACTTTGAAGTACAATAAAGAAACATAATATAGTAGAAAGTACTATCTTATTCCACCAGGAAGAAAGAGTACCCTGACATCTAATTAAAGTTTCAATAGTTGCTTTTATAAGAACTCCAAAAACTGTTCCAACAACAGTACCTACCCCTCCCGTAAGCATCGTGCCTCCAATAACAGCAGAAGCTATAGCGTCCATTTCAAAACCTCTTGCCTGTTCAACAAAACCAGAAGTTGTATTAAGACAAAATACAAGACCTGCTAAAGAAGCAAGAAAACCTTCTAATGTGTAAGCAAAAAACTTTGTCTTTTTCACATTTATACCCATTAAAAGGGCAGACTGTTCATTTCCGCCAATAGCAAACAAATTGCGTCCAAATCGTGTATATTTAAGCATATACCATATAATAAAAACGGTAATAAGAGCTATTACAACAGAAGGGTGGATATAAGGATATAGCCTGACTCCATGTTTATTTACAGTAGAACCTATTAAAATCTTTATTTTATTTTCTGCTACAGCTAAAAAAGTTTTATTGATTTTAATAGAAATCTGGTCAGAAGAAATAACAGCTGCAAGTCCTCTGTATAAAAACAAACCTGCCAAAGTAACTATAAAAGGCTGTAATTTCATATAAGAAACAAGCCAGCCTTGAATCGCACCAAAAATACAGCCTAAAACAAGAACAATCACACATGCAATTCCTGATGGCAATCCCATTCTTTCCATTGAATAAGCAAGAATCATGCATACAAGACAAACCATGGAACCAATAGAAATGTCTATACCACCTGCAATCATAACAATAGTTATTCCGGCAGCTGCAATAAGAAGACCTGCATTATCAATCAGCATATTTAGAAAGGTTTGCATTGTTCCAAAACCTTTATCATTAAATATAGCAATACCTGCTATATACATTATTACAAAAAGACAAATCGTAACTATAAGAAGATAATTCTTACTATCAACTTTCTTTTTACTTAAAATTGTATCTTTCAGTTTTATAAAAATATTACTCATACAGAACCTCTTTTTAAGCATTTGCCACTACAAAATGACTTTTCTTTAGATTTGAAATCCATGTCTTAAATACAGGAGACTGGAATAAAACAATAAGAATTACAACAATAGCCTTATAAACAGGCAATTGATTTGCTGGTACTCCAATACTGTACAAACTAGTTGTCAAAGCCTGAATAGTAATAGCTCCAATCACAGAACCGAAAATATTAAATTTTCCTCCTGCAAGAGAATTGCCACCAAGAGCAACGGCAAGAATTGCGTCCATTTCAAGATTAAGACCTATATTATTTGCATCACTAGAATAAATACGACTTGAAGCAATAAGACCGGCAGCACCTGCACTAAGTCCACAATATACATAGCATAAAAACATAATTAAAACAGAATTAATTCCTACAAGACGGGCTGCTTTTGGATTAATTCCTACAGTCTTTATATAAATACCTAATGCAGTAAATCTAATAATGAAATATGTAATAGCAACAAAGGCAGCAGCAATAAATATAGGAGTTGGAATAATACAACCTGGTATAAAACCTCCAAAATAACGGAAGGACTGCATACGAACATACAAGATAACACCCGTTGCTTGGCTTATTATATTTCCAGCTTCATCAAAAACACTTCTAGAACTTATAAGCTGTGCCATACCTCGACCTGCCGTATACAAAATCAAAGTTGCAACCATAGGTTGAATATTTAATTTTGCAACAAGTAAGCCATTAAAAGAACCGCAAAGAATACCACCTATAAGACCAATTAAAATAGCAAAACATGGAGCCATGGCATATTCATCATAACTTCCTCCCAAGCACCTTACTATTAAAGCTCCGCTAATAGCCATTACAGCACCAACAGAAATATCTGTACCTC
>JAILNT010000253.1 GCA_024691265.1 Treponema sp.
GATAGATTCCAAGGCGCGATTCCTCGGCAAGGTGGGCGAGATATCCGCTAATGCCGTATTGAGTGGTACGATTTCCGAGATTGGCGGCGGCAAGTTTGCCAACGGTGCTGTAACAGGTGCATTCTCCATGATGTTCAATGACATGATGCATAGGGATGCGGAGTCGGGTGTTGTCGCTGATTCGAAAAAAGAGGACTTCCCAAGGTTGCCGATGTATTCAGAAAAACCATTGGAACCTGTGTATCCAGAGTTTGAAGTCTTTTTTATTGGAAAAGCATTGATGAATGGAGCGGCCAATTGTGTAGGAAAAATGGTCTCTTGTGCTTTGGATTACGTTTGTACACCAAACTTGAAAATAAGCGATCATGCTAGGACTCGAATTAGTCAGCGAAATTTCTCGAAAGGTGACATTCGTAGAATTATGAGAAAAGGAAATAGAACTTTGGGCCACAGTAAATACGGAGAGAAACAGTATAGATATAATTATAAAGGTAATACGGTAATTCAAAATATGAAAGATGGTCGAATTCCGACAGTATTTGGTAGGAATGATTTGTCTAATCCAAATGGAAATAAAATTCCATGGTAGAATTGTACGTTATGAAAAAGGAAAAAGTGAATATATATCAGGCTATTAATGTGTTTCTTTCAGATTGGAATCCAATAGGTGTTCCGCAAGATATTTCTGAAATAGAATATAGTTCGTACGTACCAATGATAGTAAATACGTTGTCAGATAGAAACCAACTTGTAAATTGCCTTAGGGAAATTGTTGAAAAATGTGGTGTTTGTGGTGTGACAGATAGTGAGTTGATTATGGTAGCAGATAGGCTTATTAGATTGAAGTCTTCCTGTGAATTTGGTGATGCTTATTTTTATATTTACAATTGTGAAAATATTAAGCCTGTACATACGTCTTATGTTACATCTTTGTTTCGTGATTTTTTTAACAGATATTCGAGTTCTGATAAGTATGATGGTATGAAGCGGTTGTTCAATGATGTTGGAATGTGGTATGTTCATTATAAAGAAAGTGCAGGAAATGTATTGCGAGAAATAGGTGTTAATAGAACTGATGAAATCATCTGTAAATTTAGTAAAGCTACTTTTTCTGAATTGTTTTTCCCTAGTGGTGGAACTCTTTTGGAATATGCGAAACAATTTGATTTACATTTTATTTCCAAAGAAGAATTTGAAGAATTATGGAACTCTTATCCTGAGATACCAAAATGATATTGTGATGGTTGTCTGTGGGCATGTGAATGTGCCCCACAGGCAATCTTTATAAGTTTTTTTCGGTAGCAAATTTTCCAATGGTGCGATAACTGGTGCATTCTCCATGATGTTCAATGACATGATGCATAGGGAAGCGGAGTCGGGTGTTGTCGCTGATTCGAAAGAAGAGGACTTCCCAAGGTTGCCGATGTATTCAGAAAACCATTGGAACCTGTGTATCCAGAGTTTGATGCCTTTTTTATAGGAAGAGCTTTGGTAAATGGAGCCATTGATATTTCTTTTGATTTGTACAATATGGCATCATCATACATTAATGCTCAAACTGGCGGACTGAAACAGTGGGTAAGGGTTGGTGATTCACATTCTCTAAAAATGAATGTTGAAACAAAATCTTTACGTTGGGGGGCAAGTCCGAAATATCAAAAACGAATTAAGAATTTGAAATTGAGAAAAATTAATCAGCAAATAAGACAGAAAAAAATTCATGTAAATAATTGGAGAACAAATGATGCAGGACATGTGCATTTTTTGTTTAAAGACAATAATAGTGGTACGTGGCATTTTATTAAAAGAGGAAAATAATTTTTTGTATGATATATTTTAAGTTTAGACATAATGTACAAAAAGATGTAATAGAAAAAGAAGAGTCTGTTCCAAAATGGAATCAGATTTCTTTTTGGGATATTGTATTCTTACCTTTATGTTTTTTTTTATGTTTTTGTGAAAAAATTTCTTCTTTGACAAGAAGTTATAATCCAAAACTAGAGAATGTAGATGTTTGGTATGTGGAGTATGATGAGGATGAGTATAATGTTGTTATGCGAGAAATAGGCATTGATGTTAATGGAAATGTGGTATGGAAAGCTCCATGGAAAGATTTTCTTGGTTTATGGACAGATGAGGACTTCAATATTGACTTTTATAGAGAAAGATTTGGATTTGAAATGATTTCCAAAGAAGAATTTGAAGAATTATGGAACTCTTATCCTGAGATACCAAAATGATATTGTGATGGTTGTCTGTGGGCATGTGAATGTGCCCCACAGGCAATCTTTATAAGTTTTTTTCGGTAGCAAGTTTGCCAACGGTGCTGTAACAGGTGCATTCTCCATGATGTTCAATGATATGATGCATGGCGGACCTACAGAAAAAGAAATAAAGAGAATAAAAGATGAGTATGAAAAAGTTGCTGGAAAGAAATATACTATCAAAG
>JAILNT010000268.1 GCA_024691265.1 Treponema sp.
AGTAGCTGTTGCGTCTGTTGTTGTGATTCTTATGCTTGTTATTCCAATGCATAAGGTTGTTATAGATTTATTTATGATATTAAATCTAGCTCTTTCAGTTGCAATACTTCTTACTGTTGTTTATACCCCAAAGGCTTCTACTTTTACATCTTTTCCACGAGTTATATTATTTGTTACTCTTTTTGGTTTAGGAATTAATATTTCTTCTACACGTTTAATTCTTTCAAATCCTGCGACAGCAAGTGGTCATATGACTTCTCAAAGTAATATGGTTCAGGCATTTGCAAATATTGTTACTGGTGGAAATAACATAGTAATTGGTCTTGTAATCTTTGTTATATTAATTGTAATCCAGGTTGTTGTTATTACAAAAGGTGCTACCCGTGTTTCTGAGGTTGCAGCTCGTTTTGCTCTTGATTCTATGAACTCAAAAATGTTTGCTGTTGATAGTGAACTAAATAGTGGCTCTATTACAGAAGAAGATGCAAGGGCTAAAAAACGTGAAATACAGCGTGAATGTGATTTCTATTCTGCAATGGACGGTTCTTCTAAATTTGTTTCTGGAAACGTTAAAGCAGGTATTTTTATTACTCTTGTAAATCTTATAGGTGGTTTTATTATCGGAATGGTTCAATATAAGCTTACTTTTCAGCAGGCTTTGGGAACTTATTCTAACCTTACTATTGGTGACGGCCTTCTTTCTCAAATTCCTTCTTTAATGTTGTCTTTTGCAACAGGTCTTATTGTTACAGGCAGTAGTAGTGATACTCCAATAGGAAATCAGATTCGTACTCAATTTTCTGCCGACGGTTATGTATATATAATTGTTGGTGCTGCATTAGCAATTATGGGTATTGCACTTAGAAATGGTACGCAGTTTTTACTTATTCCAGTTGGTATTTTATGTATTTATTTTGGATATAAGATGTTTATGAAGCAGCAGGTTGCAGCTGTTAAGAAGGTTGAAGAAGAGAAAAAAGCTGCAGCAGATAAAAGTCAAAAAGCCGGACAGAATCAAGAAGAGTCAAGTCCTATTGCTCCTTTGCATACATTATCGCTTGAGCTTGGCTATGGACTTATACCTCTTGTTGATAAAGAAAAAGGAGCTGAGCTTTTGGATCGTGTAATTCATATCCGTCGTGAAGCTGCTCTTGATTTAGGTCTTATTGTTCCTGGTATTCATATTGTTGATAATGTTATGCTTGACCCTAATGAATATTGTTTCAAAATCAGGGGTATTGAGGCTGGTAGAAGCATAATAAGAATGGGTTGTTACATGTGTATGAATACAGGTGCTGTAACAAAAGAAATGAAAGGAGAAGCTACAAGAGACCCTGCATTTAATATGCCAGCTATCTGGGTTCCTGAAGAAAATAGGGCGGAGGCTGAAAAAAATGGTTACGCTGTTGTTGACCCTCCAACAATTATTTCTACTCATATAACTGAAATATTAAGGGCTCATGCAGCAGAAATTCTTGGTAGACAGGACGTTTCTACTATCCTTGAAAATGTTAAAAAGACAAATTCTGTTGTTGTTGATGAAGTTCTTAATACCTATAAATTTACTTATGGTGAAATTGAAAAAGTTTTACAGAATCTTCTTGCAGAACAAGTCTCTATCAGAAATATTGTTACAATTCTTGAAACTATGGCAAACTTTGGTAATATAACTCATAATACCTGGGTATTAACTGAAAAAGTTCGAGAAGCTCTTGGTTTGCAGATTTGTATGCAGTATATTGTTCAGTATAAAAAACTTCGTTTTGTTCAGTTGTCACAGCAATGGACTCAGATGTTGCTTGAACATAAAGTTGAACCTTCCGATGGTTCAGAACCTTATGTTGCATTTGACCCTGTAGATGGACGGCATTGGATAAAGTCTGTGAGTGATACACTTGCAGCTCTTCATTCTCATAATATACAACCTATTATATTATGTCCTACAGAAGTTAGACAGCTTGTTTATTCTTCTACGGAAAGAGAATTGAATAAGCTTGTTGTTCTTTCTATAAATGAAGTTATTGCAGCTGGAAAAGCTATAGAAATAGAATCTGTAGGAGAGATAAATGTATAATGATAATTATGAGTCTACAGAGTTAAAATTGGTTGAAAGTTCTTATGAAGAGTGTAGACGAAAACTTTTTGAACAATATGGAGAAACTTATACTATTGTAGATAGACGCCCTGTTCTTAGGGGTGGCTTTTTAGGTTTCTTTCAAAAGCAATACGTTGAAGTTACATATATTATAAATCCTAGATTAGATGCTAATCGTGCTGATTTACGACAGAGAGAAGTTGTAGAAGCTCCAAGACAGCCTTCTGCTACAGCTCTTGATTCTAAAAGTATTGAACAGATAAATCAGCTTTCAGAAAAGATGGACGAGCTTACTCGTAATGTTAGTCTTATGGCATTGGCAACAGCACAACCTGAAAAGCATGAAACTATAACTCGTATTGAAAAAATGCTTGAAGAAAATGAGTTTACTCCTTCTTATATAGCTGAGATGTCTGAGAAAATTCGTTCTGAACTTTCTGCAAGTGAATTAGATGATTTTGATTTTGTTCAGAAAAAAGTTGTTGACTGGATTGGAGAAAAGATAAAAATTACTCCAAATACAGATTATAAAGTACCACATGTAATTGTTATTGTAGGACCAACGGGTGTTGGAAAAACAACTACTGTTGCAAAAATGGCTGCTGGTGTTATTCTTGATGCAAGAAAATCTGGTCTTGCTGTTCCAAATGTTAGAATGGTTACTATTGACCGCACTCGTGTTGGTGCAGAAGCCCAGCTCCGTTGTTATGGTGAAATTATGGATATCCCTGTTAATAAGGCTGAAAAGCCTGATGATGTTCAGGAGATATTTGAAAAGTACAAATCAAGTCTTGATACTCTTTTAGTTGATACAAGTGGTTACAGTCCTAATGATCCTGTAAATATTGGAAAGATGCAGCTTTTTATGCAGATTCCGAACTTTAATCCCGATGTATATCTTGCAGTTTCTGCATCTACTAAGGCTAGAGATTTGGAAAACATTATGAAAAAGTATGAGCCTTTTGGTTTTAAATCTGTAATAGTGACAAAATGTGATGAAACTAGCAGATATGGCAATATTTTGAGTGTGCTTGCACAGAGAGATAAGCCGATTTCTTATATAACAGATGGACAGCAGGTGCCTAGATATTTTGAAAAAGCTTCTGTTGTGCGTTTTTTGACAAATTTAGCCGATTTTAAAATTGACAGGCCTCATATTGATGAAATTTTCAGGAGTGAATAGATATGGACGAACAGGCATCTGAATTACGAGAATTGATGAAGGGTGATAAAAATCAGTCTCATAATACTCGTATAATTGCGATTACCAGTGGAAAGGGTGGAGTCGGAAAAACTAATGTAGCTGTCAACATGGCTATTGCTTATGCTCAAATGGGTAAAAAAGTTATACTTATAGATGGTGATTTAGGAATGGCAAATGTTAATGTTATTCTTAATATTGTTCCTCCCTATAATTTGATGCAAGTTATCAATAAGCAAAAAACAATGTCAGAAATAATATTGAATACAGAATTTGGTATTCAATTTATTGCTGGTGCAAATGGTTTTTCAAAAATAGCAAATCTTTCTCCTGATGAATTGCATGATTTTGCAAATCAATTTATTACATTGGAAAATGCTGATATAATTATCATCGATACTGGAGCTGGTATAACTAATAATGTTTTGAAGTTTGTTGCAGCAGCTGATGAAGTTTATGTTGTTACAACTCCAGAGCCTACAGCTATTACAGATGCTTATGGAATTATAAAAATTATAACAACTGAATTAGTAGGTTGTGATATTCGATTGAAACTTCTTGTTAACAGAGTTCATTCTGCAGATGAAGGCAAAAAGATTTCTGATAGAATTATTACAATCGTTGGTCAATTTTTGAATTTCAAAGTCGATTATATTGGATTTATTTATGAAGATATTGTTGTTCAAAATTCTGTAATCAGACAAAAACCATTTATTATTGCAGATCC
>JAILNT010000240.1 GCA_024691265.1 Treponema sp.
GACATTACACAATTTAACTTAGAAATATCCACATGCATAGTATCAACAGACTGCTCAAGTATATATTTGAAAAGTGCATCATATAAAGCTTTATTTGAAGCTGTAGAAAAAATAGGAGAAGCGGATTCTGCTATAAGACAATTTGCTTCAAGATTATCAAGCTTTATACCGGCAATACCAATACAAACTTGCTCTATAGGATTCTTCACATCTGTTTTTTCTGCATGCATTACATTTGCATTCTTTATAATTAAATCCCCTGCATGAGTTTCATAGAATTTATCTCCACAATAAAGAGCACTCTGTCCAGAAAATATATAAGACAGTTCCAAGCTATCAGAATGAGAATGTGTATGAAATGACCAAGAAGGATCTGTTGCAGCATGAACATAACTCAAATTAGCTATAGAAATATTCTCAAATAATCTAGTATCTGTGCTTAGTAATGGAAAATTTGCAGTATACATATATTAATAATACAAAGACTTTCTTATAAACGCAAGATTTTAAATAGATTTTGCAAGAAAATGAAATAAAAATAAACATCAAATTTGATAAAGCCTGAAAATACGGTGTTTTTCAAAAGAAAGAATGTCAATATTTTATAATACGAAGTTAATTTATTGGAATAGTAATAGCAAGAAATTAAATATATCATACAGCTAACAAATGCAGGAGGTTTTTTATATGCATTTTTCAAGCGGAATTAATAGACCGCCATACGAAGCTATGGACGGATTTTTACAAGTTACAAGTGGTTGCTCTCATGGAAAATGTGAGTTCTGTACTTTTTACAAAGATTCTCCATTCAAGATTTCTAATATGAAAGAAGTAGAAGAAGATATCAAAGAACTTTCAAACTATGAATACAAGTTTGAGAGAATCTATCTACAGGGAGCAGATCCTTTTATTCTACCTTATGAAAAACTTGCAAAAGTTGCAGAACTTATTCACAGATATTTACCTCATGTAAAATCAATTGGCGGTTATGCAAGAGTTGATAACGTGAAAAATAAAAGTATTGATGAGCTAAAAAAGCTTAAAGATATGGGATATAGCAATTTCTATTTTGGAAATGAATCCGGTGATGATTATATCTTAAAACGAATGAACAAAGGCTATGAAGCAAAAGTTGTAGTAGAAATGCTTAGTAAGCTTGATGAAGCCGGCATGCCCTATATCATGAATTTCTTAGGGGGTCTTGGTGGACACAATTATGGATTAGACCATGCATTAAAGTCTGCAGATGTTATTAACCAGCTTCACCCTAGCATGGTCTATGCATCAGAACTAACTCTTTTCCCTGACACACCTTTATCAAGAGATGTAAAAGCTGGAAAGTTCATTGAAGCTAATGAACAGGAAAGGTTTGAAGAACTTAAAGCTCTAATTGAAGCAATAAAGATTCCTACAGTATTCAAAGCCGAACATGTAACTATGCCCGCACCTATCAGGGGTAGATTGCCAGAAAATAAAGAAGAGATAATTGAATATCTTGATAATTTAATCGAAGCTGCAAAAGAAGGAGCCTTTGATAATTATAGAAGCAATGTACTTAGTTTATAAAAATATAGTTTTATAAGCAGGTGGTAAGCATGATAAAAGGATTACATCATATAGCTCTTAGATGCATTAATGAGGACAACTATAAAGAAACCTTGTCTTTTTATGAAAACATCATAGGAATGAAAGTTAAATATAGTTGGGGAAAAGGTATTTATGCTGCTACAATGCTAGAATTAAATGGAAGCATTATTGAGATTTTTGCATCAGGGAAGGCAGCTGAAAATACAGGAACGATAAATCATTTTTGTTTTGAAACAGATAATCCTAAAGCTGAAGAAAAAAAACTACTGGAAGCAGGATATCCTGTACTTATACCTACAACAAATATAAAACTTACTCTGACAGAGCCTGAAAAGTCAGATTTATTTTTGACTTATTCCTATTGCATGGGCCCTGTTGGAGAAGTAATTGAATTCTATAAAGAATACAAGGAGTAAATAAACATGATAACAATTATTGCATCATTCAATGTGAAAGCATACTGTAATACTTGATTAAATAGCTATGTGAAAGCCAAACTTAATAAGCTCAGCTTTCACATAAAATAATATTTTTCATGGAACTAAGTAGCTTTTAATACTTAAATTCCATGCTCATACTAATAGATTCTTACAAGCTAAGCTTTATTGAATTTATCCTTACCCTGTCTACACCGAGGACAGTGCCAATCATCAGGCAAGTCTTCAAATTTTGTTCCCGCTGGTATTCCGTTTTCTACATCTCCTATTGCAGGATCGTAAACATAACCGCAGATTGAGCAGACATATTTTCCACTGGCAGTTTTAAAAACGATTTCTCCAACTGGAATAGTTTCAGGAGGATTATTCAAATCAATGACTTTTTTTCCTTCAAGATTTTCATAGCCCTGAGGTGTGTGAGTTCCACAATAAACAGTAGGATGCTTTGAAATAAACTCTCTAACCCTGTCTAAGGTCTTTCGAGCCTCTTCCTTGTCATCGTAGACAATCGAAATCTTATTTTCATAGAGAGCTTCATCAATATATGTAATATCTCCATGCAACATATAAAAAAGACCGTCCTTTTCTACAATAACAAGACTATTTCCATTAGTATGTCCTTTTGCCTTGATAAAATGCACTCCGGGCAAATTGTCTGGCTTTCGGGGAAATTAAAAAAT
>JAILNT010000279.1 GCA_024691265.1 Treponema sp.
TATCTTTGTGGTTTCCTTGAATACAAATATGGACAAAGAGATGATATGGCTCTTCGTGGAAAAAAACTTGATGAATACAAGCGTTCTATAGCTAGAATATTTGGTCTCGGACGTTCTTCAAAGAGTAAACCTGGTCCATTACTTGAGCATGCCCGTAAGCTTTATGAGAATATTTCAAAGGAACTTTCTGCAAATAATATTCTTAGCGAAGATGACGATGATGTTGAAGATATTAATAATGAAAATACAGAAGGAGTTGGTACAAGCGAGTAGTTATGCGTAATATTTTGTTGAAAATATCATACGATGGTACTGATTTTTGTGGCTGGCAAAGACAGGATAATTCAGGAAATCCTTTTAGAACTGTTCAGGGCGAGATAGAGAAAGCTCTTGAAAGACTGCATAAAAAGCATGTTGATTTATTTGGTTCTGGAAGAACTGATAGTGGTGTTCATGCTGTGGGACAGGCTGCTAACTTTCATACTGATATAGATTCTATGCCAGTGGAAAAATTTCCAGTAGCCTTGAATAGTTTCCTTCCTCCTGATGTTAGAATTCAAGAAGCAAAGGTTGTTCCTGATGATTTCCATTCAAGATTTAGTGCTACAAGCCGTACCTATAGATATTTTCTTCATTGTGGATTAAGTCCATTTGCACATCAAACTCGTTTTGTCTGGTCTTTACGTCGTCGTCCTGATATTACAGTTCTTAATGAGATGGCTTCATGTCTTCAAGGAGAAACCGATTGTGCGACCTTTGCCGCAAGTGGTGACATGAGCCTTTCTACAAAAAGATATATAGAAAAAGCTGTCTTTTATCCTGAAGGCGATATGATTGTTTTTGAAATAACTGCAAATGCCTTTCTCTGGAAAATGGTTCGTTCTTTAACAGGTTCTTTTGTTTTTTATGAAAAAGCTGGTATGACAGCAGATGATTTTAAGAGAATACTTGAATCTCGAGATAGAAAATTGGCAGGTCCAACAGCTCCTGCCCAAGGACTATTTCTATGGTCTATAGATTTTAACGGTGTTCGCCGGCACGTTTAATTTTATAAAAGACTAGAAGGGTCTACATCTACTTCTACATAAACATTAGCTGGTGTGTGAAAATCATTTAGAAGGTGGTAGGCAGCCTTTTGTAATGGTGCTATTTTCTGTGCTCTAAGTATTATCTGATATCTAAAATTTGCAGATATTTTATATAACGGACATTCTGCTGGTCCTAATATCTCTATATTTGTGTCAAACTTTTCTAAAATCTGAGAAGCACTTTCTGCGGCTGCCAATGCATCTTTTTCAAAATGGCTTCTGAATACAAGTCTTACAAGTCTTGAATAGGGTGGAAAGAATAACATATTCCTGGTATTTAATTCTGTGTCATAAAATGCTTCTATATTTCCATTACAGGCGTATGCTATTGGATCTCTGCCTGGGTTGTAGGACTGTACTATAACTTTTCCATCTGGGAAAAATCTTCCAGCTCTTCCTGCAACTTGAGTTATAAGGCTAAAGACTCTTTCTGATGCCCTAAAGTCTGGCATGTGTAGTCCTGTATCAGCCATTATAACTCCAACAAGCTTCAAAGAAGGAAAATTAAGACCTTTTGCAACCATTTGAGTTCCTAGAAGAATATCGTATTTTCCATTCCTGAAGTCATTTATTTTTTCTTGCAATTCTCCCTTTTTTGTAAGGCTGTCTGTATCGATTCTTACAGTCTTGGCATAAGGAAATTTTGCTTTAACTTCTTCTTCGATATATTCTGTACCAAAACCTGAATAACCTACATCAAGGGAACCACATTTAGGACAAACCTGAGGAGGCTCTATTGACCAGCCGCAATAGTGACATTTTAATCTGTTTTCGCTTTTATGATAGGTAAGTGGTACAGAGCAGTTTTTGCATTCTATTTCATAGCCGCATGATTGGCAGCGAAAGAAATGAGTGAAGCCTCTCCTGTTTAAAAATAAGATTGTCTGCCTTTTTTCTTCTAATGTTTCTTTGATTTCTTTTTCAAGAGTAGGGGACAGACAGCTATCTGTATTTTTATTTAGTGATAGATTAACTGCGTTTATTTCTGGCATTTTCCCGCCGGCAAGACGCTGTGAAAGGATATGCTTTTTTATGCTGCCATTTTTCATAGCAAGCCAGGCTTCTACAGAAGGCGTTGCACTTCCCATTACAAGGGGGATATGTAAATGCATGCATCTGTACATAGCAACTTGTCTTGCGTGATAGCGAGGTGTGTTTCCTGATTTGTATGAATTATCATGTTCTTCATCTATAATTATCATTCCAAGGTCAGGAACTGGAGCGAAAATTGCACTTCTTGCTCCAATGACAACCCGTGTTTCCTTGTTTAGAATCTTATGCCACTGGGTTAATTTTTGGCTTGGTGTTAAGCCTGAATGCAAAACTGCAACTGTATTTCCAAATCTCTGACTAACTGCTTGTATTACCTGGTCTGTTAATCCTATTTCTGGAACAAGATATATTACGCCTTTTCCTGCATTCAATATTTGCTCTGCAACCTTTAAGAATACTTCTGTTTTTCCAGAGCCTGTTTTTCCATATAGATAATGAAAGCCCTCTGATGATAAAATCCCGTTGACTGCATCTGTCTGCTCTTGAGAAAGCTCTTTAGGCTTAAAAGTACTTTCATCTTCTATAAAAGAAAAGCCTGTGCTATTAGTTTCTTTTTTTGCAGAAGGGAGCATTGCTCCAATAGCTTCTCCTAGTGAGCATAAATAGTAGGAAGAAAGCCAGTGTGCTAAAGACATAAGTTCTTTCGTAAGAATTGGTGTTTCGTCTAGTAATCTTAGAATTGGTTTTATTTTCCCTTTTTCTACAGGACAAGTTGCTGGTGGCTCATCATGGCAAGCGATAATATAGCCTGTGGTTTTTCTATTACCGAATCTAATTTCAGCTCTTTTTCCTATGTCAGCTTCACTCATAGGAAGCTTTTTTGTTTCTCCTTTTTCTTCTTCTCCGGGTGCAAAATCCGAGTATGTAAATGTATTTTTTAAAGGAATGTTAAAAACCAATTCAAAATATTTCATATTATTGCTTTGTATAGTCTCCGGCTATTTCTATAAGTCTTTTTCTGAATGCTTTTAAATCTTCCCAGGCAGGTCTTTTTAATGCTTCATTTCTAAGTAAAGCACTTGGGTGATAAGTTGCCATAAAAGGAATACCGTTTATTTCATAGAAATTACCTCGAAGTCTTCCTATTGGCATTGTAGTCTTTAAAAGTGCTTGTGCGGCAATCCTTCCCATTCCTAAAATCATTTTAGGCTTTAATACGTGTATCTGCATTTCTAAGAAAGATGAACATGCTGCCATTTCTTCTGGCTTCGGGTCTCTATTCATTGGAGGTCTGCATTTAACTATATTGAGTATATGACAGTTAGTTGTTCTTGAAAGCTGGATTGCTATAAGCATTTTGTCCAGTAATTGACCTGCAGCTCCTACAAAAGGTCTACCGCTTAAATCTTCATCTCTTCCAGGAGCTTCTCCTATTACAAGTACTAATGGCTTTTCTACACCTTCTCCTGGAACTACATTATGTCTTGTTTTTGCTAACTGGCAGTTTTTACATTGCCTTACTTTTTCTGCAATTGATTGAAGTGTAATTCCGTTTGATTTTTTTTGTGATGGACTTTCAGTTGTATTTTTAGACTCATTATTCTTTTCACAGTCGTCTTTGAAGCTGAGGTTTTCATACTGAAATACTTGAGGAATGTAGCCGCATTCATAAGTTGCAGCTGATTTTAGTAAATTATATAAGAGATTTTTATCGTTAGCTGTCATTTCTTATCTCAAGAATACCAAATACTTGCTCCTTCTGCAACAATGAAGTATAGTAATACTCTATGAAGATAGCGATGTTTACCGATGCTTATTTTCCACGCATAAACGGCGTCGCAATTTCCGTTCATTCATATGCCTTAGAGCTTACAAAGCTAGGCCATGATGTATGTGTTGTATGCTTGGAATATACGGAGAAGCAGCAGAGAAATGCTTCTTTCGATGAAAAAAAAGAAGATCTTAATTCTCCATTCAAGGTAATAAGAATTGCTTCCTCTGCACTTATTTGGTCAAAGGAAGATAGGGCTGCAAGATTTGATAAGTGGTTCTATATAAAAAGAAGATGGACGAGTTTAATCCTGATGTAATTCATGTTAACTCGGAATGGGTAGTTGGTTACTATGGTGCTATGTATGCACGGCACAGGCATATACCATATGTTTTTACTTTCCATACTTTGTGGGAAGATTATCTTGCTAATTATGTAAATTTTCTCCCTGAATTCTCTACAAGACTTATTGGTCGTGATATTGTAAAATTCTATTTAAAAAGAGCTGATGTCATAATTGCTCCTACAAATCACATTGCAAATGTCGTGCATGATTATGGTATTGAACATGAGGTTGAGCTTTTACCTACCGGAATATCAGATTCTCTGTATGAATATGATGCAGCACAAGCTGATAAAGTTAACAATTTTATGAAAGAAAAGTTTCCATCATGTAACTTTTTAAATAAAAAAATATTGTTATATGTTGGACGCATTGTAAAAGAAAAAAATCTTCGTTTTCTATATGATGTGCTAATAAATATAAATAAAACTGAAAAAGATGTCGTTCTCCTGTTCGTTGGAGGAGGACCTTATCAAGAAGAACTTGAAAAAGATGCCGTTGAACTTGGTATTCGTGATTCTGTATTTTTTACAGGATATGTAGCAAGAGAAGATTTGCTTTATTTTTATAAGATGGCAGATGTTTTTGTTTTCCCAAGTAAAACTGATACACAGGGATTGGTTACCATTGAAGCTATGCTCGCAGGTTTGCCGGTTGTTGCAATTGGAATAATGGGTACTGTTGATGTTATGCAGGGAAACCATGGCGGCTTTATGGTAGAGGATAATGTTGAGGAGTTTTCTAACAAAGTTAAATTATTGCTTAATGATAAAGCCCTTCATGATTTAAAATCTACGGAAGCACAGGAATGGGGAAAACAATGGTCTATGGGAGCTTTAACAGAGCGTCTTGTAACCTTTTACAATAAAGCAATCGAATCAAAAAAAATGGCTAAAAATAATGGCTTACTAGGTTTTGTCATGGATAATCTTGAAACATCTCCTTTTGA
>JAILNT010000288.1 GCA_024691265.1 Treponema sp.
TCAAAAGCTTCTCTTGAAATTAGGACTGTGTGCTGGGGCTTTCTAGATAGGCCACCTTCTTTACAGAAGTCTTCAAGTTTTTCAAGTATCAGCTTAAGAGATAGTACTTCCATTGAAAAACCCTTATCAATAAACTTCTGACACATAGAATCAGATAAGCTCTCTTCTAAAAAACGGCGAGCGTTATTTATGACCTCATCCAAATATTCATAGAGAAAACCATCTACATACTTATTAAAGAAAAAACCAGCTTCTTCACTACGAGAAAGCCCCTTTGGAATCCTGGGACTTTCTATGTGCTGAAAATACTTTTCCACATCAAAAAACAGATTCATAAAAAACACTTCCCATACATTTCTTACAGAAAAAAAGTATACCAAAATTTTCTAAAGAAAAATATGTAAAAAAAGCCGAAAATATCCATAGATATCTCAAGATGACTGATAATCTAGTAAGGTGATATTTATGGATATTCCCGGCGTTTTTCCAACTTACACTATTTCTTTTGTTTGACAACTTTCATATATATTAAAAGACAGAAGAGGAGATGAATCCTTTTCCATAAGTAACCTTATTTCTTCTTCCTGATCATAGATGCTTATTATATCTTTATAGTAAACTTCCTTTTGGCAGATTCCATTATCAAACATTACATATCCACTGTCTTTGATGTTTACTATCATGGCATTAATAAGTATCTCACCATCAAGCATAACAAGGTACTTCTTGCCTTCCTTGTTCCAGCTAACCAGATCAAGGCTGAATGCTTTTTCTTCCCTTATTGCATAAATCCCATTTGAAAAGCACTCTACAAGTTCTCCCGATATTCTTTCTATGAAAGAAATATCTTTTAGTCTTATCATCAGGGTTCTCCCCTTGAACCCTAATAAAATGTCCCCATTTTCATTAACACTTTTTACAACTGAGTTCTTCTTCAGTTTCCCTGCAGATTTAACATTCACTAAGTCCCCCTCGTTGAACCATAAAACCCCGTCAACAGAAAACGAATTCACGGACTTTGATGCAAATATTTGCATCACATGTGCATCTGTAGAGTTCATACATCCTCCATATATTAAGTTTTCCAAATCCCCAACACATATGAATATACTATATATCTAAAAATCGTGCTTGTAAGCGTTTAAGAGTATTTTTTCCATTACTTTGACACAAATTTTCCCTAAGTTTTCCCTAGATTTTCCCTAAACACTTTCACAAAAAAAGAAGAGCAGCAGTGCTCTTCTTTAGATAACCATTTCTTTATCAACCATCAGGTCTTGTCGGCCTTCTTCAGCCTGGATCTTTTCTTTTTCTTCAGCCATTCCATTCCAGAGAGAAAGGCAGTTGCTCCAAAAGTAAATACCAAATAGCATTGTGGCTTCTTCTTTTCTGTAAGAATAAACGGATGATTCAAGTCCAAGTTTTAAATAAACATCTGTATTTGTAGGATAAGCTTTTGCAAAATAAAGCTCTTTTAATATGCCATAATAAATCTCACCAACAGAAGCATTATTTCTATCGTCAGCCATGAAATTTTTGATGTTTTCCAATGTGTCATAGACTATATCTGCGGTCTTTTCGTCATTAAGTATCTGTATGACTAGCTTATTTACAATATCATCACTTATGATGCCCTTACCGATAAAGCTTCTGTACACTATAGGTGCAACCTCAGCTATAGAATCTTTTCCAGCTATAGTAAAGTTAAAATAGTCCTGATTAAAAACAAACTCTCTGTAACACTCAAGAATCTTCTTTATATTCTTGTATGTCTTGTCGTCGTAACTGACGCCATAAATCATACCAACTTTTTGAATAAGCTTCTTGGCTTTTGTATTTTTGTTAGTCATGCGTATAACCCCTGTTTCTTTATAATTTGACTATACAAATACCTCCTCCAGCCAACCGAAATTATAAACATTTTATAAACTCGGTATAAACATTTTATAAAAATGGTCGCGGTATTTCAAGTCTTTTTGTTTTGAATTTGATTCTTGTTTTAATTATTTTTTGCGCCTATTTTGTAAAGCAAATATTTACATAATTATTTTTGTAAAGCAAATATTTACATATGCATTTTTGTAAAGCAGATATTTACAAAATTATTTTCACGGCTTCCGTATAGATAACAATCCGTCAGGGCGCATAGTTGCAGGAAATTTGAATAATATTAAAAAATTCTTATGATTATTTCTATATATTTCTCGATACTGTATATCTAAAGCTCTGTATTGACAAGGATTTGAGCAGATATTACGATTATTATGTTTAGTAGTTCTAGTATTTATTATTGCTTGGGATAATTGTATCTTGATTGATCGTGGCGTTTTGTGTCACGATTTTTTTTACCCTTTTAGCAAGGAGAGCCTCGATTCTATTATTAGAGTCCGGCTCTTTTTTTAAATACATCTACTTTTACATATATAGCATCCTAAATCATATAACCAATATTGGAGGAAAAGAAAATGAAATCAATCAAGAAAGTTTTTAAAGCAACTGGATCTGCTATCAAAGCAGGAGTAAAGAAACTTGGATCTGCAATCGCAAAGGTTGCAAAGAAAGTTTTTAATTTTTTCAAGGCTATAGCAGTAAAAACTGCAAAGAAGATAGCCAAGGCTGCAAAGAAGTTCTATAAATTCTGGACACACGAAGGCAAGTCTAAGGAAGAAAAGAAATTCTTTAAAGCTATGCTCCACATCACAATGTTCATCTTCTCACCAGCTCTTTGCGTGATGACGATGGTCTTTGTTGTAGCTGTTTTAATGTATGCACCCGGATGGTTGATCTTCTTGATCTTCCTGTTTGCTGCTTACATGATAAACAAAGTAGTAACCAACAAACAAAAGCGCTCTAGAAATAAGCGCTAAGCCATTTAAAGCTGTGACTAATGTCATGGCTTTATTTTTTTTGTTGACTTATTATATATTTTGATATATTATTATATATGTTTATAAGTTGTGATTATTTTTATTGTTGCAAGTATAGCCGAACCGCTTTTGTGGTCCGGCTTTTTTTATACTTTGGCAAGCAACTCTAAGTATCATAACGATACATGAGAAAAGAACAGACTTTTGGTCTGTTCTTTTTTTGTGCAAAAAACAAATCAAAACAAGCGCAAAAAAGCGCAAGCAACCATGAAAAGGAGGAAAAAAATCATGGAAAACAAATTTTCAACCCTTGATACTTTTGCAGAGGAGGTATCAAAAGCAGTAAAAGCACTAAGCTATGAGTGCGAAGTAAAAGAGATAACCAAAAACAACGGAGTAGTGT
>JAILNT010000330.1 GCA_024691265.1 Treponema sp.
GTGTATCCATTGATTTTATTATAGACAAGTTAACTTTTAATTTTTAAATTTTTCTATTTGAAATTTTATTCAATCAAGCTTGCTCTCCCTATCAATTCCCCTTAGAGGGGAGTTGATAGGAGCTTGTAGTTTAGTATTTATAGGTAAAAGATGATTTTAAGTTTCTATTTTTTTTGCTAATCTGACTTTTTTGTCCAGATTAAACAAAAAAAGCCGTGTTATACTTAGCGAAAAATTGGTCGGAAGCAGAAAAAGTTTTATCTTTCAAAGCTTTATTTGCTTTATTAAGTGTACGTTCACGCAGGAGCGTAGATATTTCTTACCGAAACTTTTTTGGGGGATTAAAAATGTTAAAAGTCAAGAAAACTGTTGCTTCAGTGCTTCTCGCCATGGGAGCAGTTTTTGTGACAATGGCAGAGGATAAAGCTATGATAAACGCTGATTTTAGTAAGCCCAAAACTTCAGTTAGTAAAAATCTATTTGGTATTTTCTATGAAGATATAAATTCCGCAGCTGATGGCGGTCTTTATGGTGAACTTATACAAAATCGTTCTTTTGAATATGAGCGTTTGAAAAAATCTGCAACAGAGCATTGGGAAGCTATAAATATTAATGGCAAAAAGGGAAAATCTGCATTAAATGTTTCTGTTGAAAAGCCAATGAGTAAAGCAAATCCTACTTTTGTTTCTTTGAATGTAAAAAAAGCAGGAGATGGTATTTCTAATAGTGGTTATGGCGGAATTGTTTTTGAAAAAGGAAAAAAATATCCTGGCTGTGTATACCTACGTTCTCCAGATAGAACAGTAGATACTGTTATTATATTAGCTGGAGGAAAGGGGAAAAAAGCCAAACTTTTCAAATACGAAATTACAGGCATAACAGATGAATGGAAAAAATACGAATTTACTGTTGAAGCAGGAGAAAATGTAACAGATGGTCAGCTTTCAGTTTGTGCTGCAACAAAAGGTAAACTCGATATTGATTTTGTTTCTCTTTTTAGGGCTGATATTTATAAAAATGAAAAAAATGGTTTTAGAAAAGATTTAGCTGAAAAGCTTGAAGAAATGCATCCCGCTTTTATAAGATTTCCTGGTGGTTGTATTGTTCAAGGAAAGTATCAGGCTGACCGCTATCAATGGAAAAAGTCTATAGGACCTGTTGAAGAAAGAGAAGAAGCTTTTAATTTTTGGGGTTATCAGCACACTTATGGAATAGGCTTTTATGAATATTTCCGTTTTTGTGAAGATATAGGAGCAGAAGCTATACCTATTATAAGCTGTGGGCTTTCCTGGAAAAGTGAATCTAATTTAGATGAAAAAATCCCTATGGATAAAATGCAGCCTTTTGTTCAAGATGCTTTGGATTTAATTGAATATGCAAGAGGCAGTGCTGATAGTGAATGGGGTAAAAAGAGAGCTGAAGCAGGTCATCCTGAGCCATTCAAATTAAATTACCTTGGTATTGGTAATGAAGATTTGGAAGGTCATTATTTTGAACGCTATAAACTTATTGCTGATGCTGTAAAAGAAAAGTATCCGGATATAAAGCTTATTATGTCGGCAGGACCTCTTCCAGCAGATAGATGTTTCTTTGATGCATGGAAACAAACAAGAAACTGGGAAAAAGAGAATGAAAAAACAGGTGCAAAGAATATTGTTGATTTAATAGATGAACATTATTATTCACCTGATTCATGGATGCTGTCTAATACAAAACGTTATGATGATAAAGATTTTTATCCAAGAGAAGAAAATAAAGCAAAGGTATTTATAGGTGAATATGCTTCATGGGTAGCTGGCAGAAGAAATAATCTTTATGCAGCCCTTACAGAAGCTGCTTATATGACTGGAATTGAAAGAAATGCAGATGTTATAGAGATTGCCTCTTATGCTCCTTTATTTGCAAAAGTAGGCTATACTCAATGGATTCCTGATGCTATCTGGTTTAATAATTCAACAGTTTATGCTTCCCCTAATTATTATGTGCAGCAGTTATTTATGACTCATAAATCAGACAGAACAATTTCTTATAATGTGACTCAACCTAAGGTTGAGAAAAAGCAAAAGACAATTGGAGGAACTGTTGGTCTTGGAACCTGGCTTACAACTGCGGAATACAAAGATATAACTTTAACAAAAAATCCATCTGGAGAAATTGTTTATTCAAGTGGTGATAAAGTAAAGCTTTCTGATTTTAGAATTGAGACTGGCTCTTGGGATAATAAGGGTGCAACTCTTGTTCAGTCTAGCAAAGCTGAAAATGTAAGAATTATTCTTGATAAAGAACAAAAGCTTTATGGAGTTTCTAACTATACTTTTGAGACAAAGGCTAAAAAGACTTCTGGAAATGAAGGTTTCCTTATTTTATTTGGTGTAGATAATAAAAATTTATACTGGTGGAATATAGGAGGCTGGGGAAATACTCAGTCTGCTGTAGAAAAAGGTACTGCAGAAGGTCGTACTGTAATTGGTTCTGGAGTTCCTCTTAAACTTGAAAGTGATAAATGGTACGACATTAAAATTGAAGTCGCAGGTGACACTTATAGATGTTATCTCGATGGAAAACTTATTCATGAGTATACAGATATTGAAAATTTCGATTCTGTATATGCTCATGTAGGTGAGACTGATGATGGAAAAATTTATGTAAAAATCATCAATATCTCATCTGATTCTCATAATATTCGTATAAAGCTTGATAATGCTCCATCTTTAAAAGAGACGGGCATAGCAACTGTTATAAGTGGAAATGCTGATGATGAAAACAGCTTTGATAATCCAACCCTTGTAGCTCCTAAGACAAGTGTTTTCTCCGGAGTATCAAACGATTTCGATTATTCTGTACCTCCTAATTCTGCTACAGTGCTCGAGCTTTATAAAAAATAAGCTTATTGCTTATTTTGAATATATCATAACCGGTAATCCCTTTTTTAACGTTTGAACATAACCCCTATTACCTATTGTAAAACGTTAAAAAAGGTGGGAGCCGGTTTTTTTATTTACAGTTAATGAAAGATAATAAATGAACTTGTATAACTTCTTATTGTCTAATATCTGTCTTTTCATTAAAATGCATTTATCATGGAAAATTCTAAGAGAACCGTAACATGTGGTGACCTTCGTGCCGCCGATGTTGGCAAAACAGTTGTATTAAACGGATGGGTAAGCCGCACTCGTAATTTGGGTGGATTAAACTTTATTAGCCTCCGTGACCGTTATGGAATTACTCAGGTTGTAGTTGGTGACAATGCTAGTGATGATGTAAAGAAGGTCGCATCATCTTTGAAGAGTGAATATTGTATTGCAGTAGAGGGTGTTGTAATTGCTCGTAGCGATAAAGACATCAATAAAGATATGGCTACTGGCGAAATCGAAGTTGAAGCAAGAGACATCGAGATTTTCACTACTTCTCAGGAGTTGCCTTTCTCTATTGAAGAAGTTCGTCAGAAAGATGGAACTGTAGTCCTTCCTAATGAAGATTTAAGACTTAAATATCGCTATTTGGACTTGAGACGTGACCCAATGCAGAAGAATATTATTCTTCGCTCTAACGTTACATTCGCAGTTCGTGAATATTTGACATCAAAAGGATTCTTGGAAATCGAGACTCCTACATTTATTAAATCTACTCCAGAGGGTGCAAGAGATTATTTGGTTCCAAGCCGTGTTCACCCTGGTAAGTTCTATTCTTTACCACAGAGTCCTCAGCTTTATAAGCAGCTTTTGATGGTATCTGGTTTTGATAAGTATTTCCAGATTGCACGTTGTTATCGTGATGAAGATGCACGTGGAGACCGTCAGCCTGAATTTACACAGATTGATATGGAGCTTTCATTTACAAATCGTGAGGAAGTTCTTGAAACAACAGAAGGCATGATGGGTTATGTATTCAAAAAGACATTGAATTATGACCTTCCTGTACATTTTGACCGTATTTCTTGGGACGATGCATTTGATTTATATGGAAGTGATAAGCCTGATTTGAGATTTGGTTTGAAAATGCAAGATGCAGCTTTCATGGCTGATTTAAGTGACTTTTCTGCATTTAAATCTGGTGCTGCAAATGCTTCTCATGATATTGAACGTCATAAGAGAAGTGGTCTTAAAGCTCTTGTTGTTAAGAATGTAGCTGATAAATATAGCCGTAAGATGATTGAAGCTCTGGAATCTGTTGCAAAAATCAATCATGCTAAGGGGTTGGCATGGATGAAAGTTAATGCAGAAGGAAAGTTTGAGGGCGGAATATCTAAGTTCTATGCTGGTAAAGAAGAAGAAATCTGTTCTAAGCTTTCAGCTGAAAAGAATGACCTTCTTTTGTTTGTAAGTGATGAAAAATGGCAGATTGCTTGTGTTGCTCTTGGTGCAGTTCGTAAGCAGCTTGGTAAAGACCTTAATCTTTACGACCCAAAAGATGAGTTCCATTTTGCATGGATTATCGATTTCCCTTATTTTGCATGGAATGAAGATGAAAATAAGTGGGAAACAGAACATCACATGTTCACTTTACCACAGAAAAAATACTGGGATACATTGGAAAGTGACCCAGGAAGTGTAAAGGGAGACCTTTATGACTTAGTATTGAACGGATATGAACTTGCTTCTGGTTCTATGCGTATCAATGACCCATCTTTACAGCAGAGAATCTTTAAGATTGTTGGATATAGCCAGGAAAGAGCTGATAAGGCATTTGGCTTCCTTGTTCAGGCATTTAAGTTTGGTGCTCCTCCTCATGGTGGAATTGCTCCTGGACTTGACCGTCTTATTATGTTGATGAGACATGAGGAATCTATTCACGAGGTTATTGCTTTCCCTAAGAATAATCTTGCAGCATCTCCTATGGACGAGTGTCCAAGCCCTGTTGATGACCAGCAGTTGAAAGACTTGCATATTACAGTAACAGAAAGAGAAGCTGACTAATAAGCTTGATTTAGCTAAATAAAAAAGACTTGCAGTAAGAAAATACTTGCAAGTCTTTTTTTTTGCTGAAAATTTTGTAGGAATATATATTCTCTCTCCGTTATTTTTTTGCTTCTATTAAAAATAGAATTTTAATAGTAAATTATTTTTCTACAACAAATTCATCGACATGAGTAAATCTTATGCGTTGAGAACCAATTCTTATATCTGTATAAGAATCGTTGTGAGTTAAAAGAACTTGATATTCTTTTCCATAAAGGGTATCTGCTACTGTGCATTTGAAAAGTTCATTTCCATAGTTTTCATCTACAGAATAATCATAGTCAGTTACAATATAATGATAATCTTTGGCTCTTGTGTAATGGTCAAGGGTGTCTTTTCTTTCATCAATAGTGAAAACTATTTTTTCAGAATTTGTTACCCCTGTGAAGTAGAATTTTTTTAAAGTTTCTGCTCCTGCAAAGATATTCATTGATAATGCAGTTACTATTCCTAAAATGCTTATTCTTAGCCCTTTAGATATCATATAACGACCTCCATTAGATAGCGTCTTTTGTATATTAAATAATATATGAAAAACATTCCTTCTTCTACTATTTTAAACTCTCTTGTTTATTATGACAACTTTTAAAAATTTCTTTGGCAAAAAAAAGACCATCACAAGAAATTGTTTTCCTGTGATGGTTTTGTAATTAATTAAAGTT
>JAILNT010000335.1 GCA_024691265.1 Treponema sp.
GCAAAAGATTCAGGTTTACTGGTTGCAACATAAAGTTTTAGTCCTTCATCATAAAGTCTTTTGAATAATTCAGGTATACCGTCATAAATATTACAATCCAGGAGACTGTTATTTCTATAAAAACTGCTATAAAACAACATAGCTTCATCAATTTTATCTTCTGGAAAATGGAATATTTCCTTAAAACTATATTTTAATGGAGGTCCTACCATTTTACGATATTCACTTTCTGAAACACCGTTAATTCCATACTCCTTTAAAGTTTGCTTCATTGCCTTAAATATTCCAGGTGAAGAATCTGCAATAGTTCCATCAAAATCAAATAAAATATGTTTATATTTCTTATCTATCATTTTCAATTCTAAAATGTCTGTCTAGCAATAATCCAATCAGTTTTATTAATCCATTCTACATGAGCGATTGCCCATTCAATCCAATCAAGTTCGTCCATTTCAAGATGTAAACCAACAGCAGCAAGTTTATCTACAATATCTTGAATAGTATTTTTTCCAACACTTTTCATTGTTGAAATATCAATCTGTTTTTTTGCAGTCAGTTCTCCCAAAGTTCTAACATTCGCTTTACGGAGAGCATTTAATGCCCTTACAGATAAAGATAAATGTTCAACAGGAACTCTTCTGACATCATTAATGGTCTTAGCCATAAATCTTCTCCTTTCAAAATCTCAGTCTGTATTTAATTTACATCTGAGAATAAAAGAAAGTCAAATTTCAGGGCTTTTCATTATTGAGATAAAAGACAGATTTCCTCTATTGTCATTTCTCTATATTCTCCAGGTCTTAAAGATTCATCAAGTTTTAGATTTCCCATAGCAATACGGCGTAAAAAAATAACCTCATTTCCAAGAGCTTTGAACATACGTTTTACCTGATGAAATTTTCCTTCTGTAATAGTAAGCTTACATACACTATCAAGCATGCTGCATGGTTCTAACTTCGCTTCTTCTGCATCTACCCATTCTAAAACAGCATTTTTTACATCTGTTTCACCAGCTTTTTTTTCAGCTTCAAGGTGGAGACCTTTCATACAGCGTTCTATGTATTCTTTTCTTTCCTCATCAGATACAGCATTTCTAAGACAAACTAAGTAAGTTTTTGGTACATGATATTCAGGCATTGTAAGCCTATGAGAAAAAGAACCGTTTGTAGTTAATATCAAAAGACCTTCTGTATCTAAATCGAGTCGTCCTACTGTATGAAGTTCCCCTAATCCTACAGGGTGCAGATATTTTTCATCTACAATATCAAAAACCCTTTTATGGCTCCCCTGTAAACTTGTACATACAGTATCCTGACACTTATTCATCATAAGATATACATCTTGTAAAAGCTTTAATTCTTTTCCATCTATTGTTATTTTATCTCTTGAGCTAGATACTTTATAACCAAATTCTGTAACACGCTGTCCGTTAACTTCAATTATGTGCCGTCTTATAAATGTCCTTATGCTTCTATAAGAACCTAAACCATGATGGACAAAAAGTCTGTCTATTCTTTCTTCTGGTAAATCCATGAAAAATGAGTATAACAAATATGAGATACAAATGCAGTAATATATGTTAAAATGAATCACATTCTTTATTTAGGAAACATTTATGAATTACAATGAATTATTAGCCGAAGCACGTAATTGTATTGGTGAGTATTGTAAAGCTTGTCCTGTATGTAATGGAAAAGCTTGCTTGAATCATATTCCAGGCCCTGGAGCAAAAGGTAGTGGAGATGGTGCTATAAGAAATTTCCAGAAATGGCAGGAAATAAGAGTTAATATGGATACTATCTGTGAAAATAAAAAAGTTGACACTAGTATCGATTTATTCGGAAAAAAATTTAGCTATCCATTTTTTGCAGGTCCTGTTGGAGCCGTAAATCTTCATTACAGTGATAAATACGATGATTTAGCTTATAATAATATACTTGTTTCTTCATGTGCAGAATATGGGATTGCTGCTTTTACAGGAGATGGAACTAATTCAAAAGTAATGGAAGCTGCAAAAGAAGCTATAAAGGCTGCAAAGGGAATAGGTGTTCCTACTATAAAGCCTTGGAATATTGAAACTATAAAAGCAAAGCTTGATTTAGTAAAAGAAGCAAAGCCCTTTGCTATAGCTATGGATATTGATGCAGCAGGACTTCCTTTCTTAAAAAATCTTACACCTCCAGCTGGTAGTAAAACAGTAGAGGAGTTAAAAGAAATAGCAAACGAAGCAGAAATTCCTTTCATTGTAAAAGGTATAATGACAAAAAAAGCTGCCTTAAAAGCTTTAGATGCAGGAGCAAGTGCAATTATCGTATCTAATCATGGAGGACGTGTATTAGACCAATGTAGTTCGACTGCGGAAGTGCTAGAAGAAATTGCAAGCTGTGTAAAAGGTAAATTAAAAATATTTGTAGATGGTGGTATTCGAAGCGGTGCAGATGTATTTAAAGCATTGGCATTAGGTGCTGATGGTGTTTTGATTTGCAGACCTTTTGTAACTGCCGTATTTGGAGGTGCAAAAGAAGGTGTTAAATGCTACATAGATAAAATTGGAGGAGAACTTGCTGATACAATGGCTATGTGTGGAGCTCATTCTATAAAAGATATAACAAGAGATATGGTAAAAAGTCCTTTCTAAAATCTAATACCAAACATATATTCGTGTTCTACAAATTCGTAGGACGCGAATATTTTTAATTTACGTACAGGCTTATATGAAAGAGACAGTCTAAACAAGTATTTATTATTTTCTACGTTTTTTTCATCTATTCGATAAAATAGTTCTTCATCAAGATAAAAACGATATATTAAATCTTGAGATGTACCTAATCCCAAGAAGAAATTATCACTATTATACAGGATTGAAGCATATATGCTTGGAATTCCTGCATGAAAACCACCATATATATTTTTTTCTTTATCTATACCTATCTCTGGTGCAATAAAAAAGTCTGTATCATTTGAAGCAACATTTCCTTTTTCATG
>JAILNT010000343.1 GCA_024691265.1 Treponema sp.
GCTTCTTGTGAAAATGAAAATAAAACTAACCAGAAAGCCTCTAACTTTAAGGCTCCTGATATGAATGTCAAAGGGGAAATTTTAAATGTTACATCTTCAAGTAATGCTGATACTTTAGACCAGGATAAATCTATTTATTCAATATCATTTGAAATGATAGGAAATCTTATGGACGGACTTTTGCAGATGGGTTCTGATGGAACTGTGCAAAAAGCATTAGCAAAGGAAGAAACAGTATCTGAAGATGGTCTTATATACACTTTTAAGCTTCGAGATGATGCTTATTGGGCAAATGGAGATCCTGTTACCGCTCATGATTTTGTATATGCATGGCAAAGGGAAGTAAGTCCTGAACTTGCTTCTGATTATGCATACATAATGGTAGATATTGCACAAATCAAAAATGCTAAAGCTGTTAATTCAGGACAGATGGACGTAAATCAATTAGGAGTAAGGGCACTAGATGATTATACATTCCAGGTAGAACTCTCAACACCTGTTTCATATTTTGACCAGCTTTTATATTCATGTATGTTCTATCCTTTAAATAAAAAGTTTGTAGAAAAGTGTGGAGATTCTTATGGAACAAGTCCGGATACATTCCTTTCAAACGGAGCTTTTATCCTTACAGAATATTCTCCTGATGCAACTAGTGTTTCTATGATAAAAAATACCTCATACTATGATGCTGATAAAGTGAAGCTTGCCGGTCTTCATTACGACATAGTAAAAGATGGAAAGAAAGGTCTTGAAATGTATAAAAACGGACAAATCGACCTTATTGAGCTTGAACCTGAAATGGTAGACGCCAATAAATCTTCTCCAGAATTTACAGAAGTTGCATCAGGCTTTCTTTACTATTGTTCTGTAAATATGAAGGTAGAAGCTCTTAATAATGTAAACATGAGAAGAGCTCTCACTCTTGCTTTTGATAGAGCTGATTTAGTTGTTAATGCAAAAAATAATTGTCGCCCTGCATGGACTGTTGTTCCTTCAGGTTTTGCTTTTGGACCAGGGGGAAAAGATTTTACACCTGATGGAGTAGAATTCCCTGAATATTGTTCTTATAATCCAGATTTAGCAAATGCCTATCTTGAAAAAGCTAAAAAAGAGCTCGGACAAGATGAATTTACATTTAAGCTTTCAGTTGCAAAGAATAGTTCATATTCATCGGCTGTAGAAATGAAAAGACAAATCGAAGCAACTCTTGATGGAGTTAATATCGAAATCGATGCTATAGATGGTAAGATTCATAATAAACTTGCTGCTGGTGATTTTGAATTGGGTATTACAGCCTGGGGACCAGATTATGCAGACCCTATGACTTATATGGCCTTATGGACTACAGGCAATGATACAAATTATGGGGATTATTCAAATCCTGTATACGATGCAATGATTGCAAACTGTACAGATGGAGAACTTGCTACAAAACCTGTTGAACGCTGGGCCATGCTTAAGAAAGCTGAAGAACTTGTTATGGCAGATGCTGTGATTTTCCCTGTTTATATGAAGACTAATTCAGATTTAATAAAAGCTAATGTAAAAGGCGTAGATTTCCACGCTGTTTCTTTACCTAGAGTATTTAAGCACGCTTCTAAATAGCTTTTCTTTTATATGATAAGCTAGCCTTATTTTTATTAGCGATTCTATATCAATTCCCCTTAGAGGGGAGTTGATGTGGAGTTAATAATAGAAAATGTATTTAGAATTACTTGAAATGCGTTGTTGTTTTATGCTATAGTCTGTCTCATTAACAACGACGGCTCGTATATATTCCGTAAAGCATTCTTTCAGCGAAACATAGTATGCTGGGACGGAACGTTTCTACCGGTCTCCCTTATGACTGACTATGAGCTAATTTTTTTTCAACTCATGATGCTTTATAGCTTTAGTTGTGCCGCCGGAATGTTATTTAGAAAAATCAGGAGGCACTATTCTCTATGAAAGTCGCTATTTTCTTCGGTTCTAAATCTGATACAGATACAATGAAAAAGGCTGTCGATATTCTAAAAGAATTCGATGTTGAATATAAGGCTTATATTATATCGGCACATAGAAACGGTGCGTTACTTGCAAAAACCGTAAAGCAGGTAGAAGCTGACGGCTGTGAAGTTATTATTGCTGGTGCGGGGCTTGCAGCAGCTTTGCCTGGTGTTATTGCAGGTCTTACAGTTTTACCTGTTATTGGTGTCCCTCTCGAATGTATCAATCCTGGAAAATCAAATGGACTTGCAGGTCTTGATGCACTTTTATCTATAGTACAGATGCCAAGTCAAATTCCTGTTGCTACAGTTGGAATAGGAAATGCAAAGAATGCTGCATATCTTGCCATTCAGATTCTTGCTATAAAATATCCATCTCTCCATGAAAAACTTATTACATTCCGTCAGAAACTTGCTTGTGAAGGTGAAGCAAATGGCGGTTTAGGTGTGGAATTATAAATAAAAAAAATGTATCATTAGCTTGATTGATTAAGTATAATATATGGGAAAAAGTTAAATATAAAAAGCTTTTTCCTATAATCTCTTTTTCAAATAAAATAAAATCTTTGATATTGGACTAACAGGACTATGGAAGACAAATTCTGGGAAGAGGAAGAAGACAAACTTCGTGATGAATGCGGTGTTATCGGTATCTATCTTAATAAAGATAAAATCGATGCGAATGATGCGGAAGCTCAGAAGGAACGTATTCCATTTGCTTCTTTCAATGCTGCTACTATGGCATATTACGGTCTCTATTCTTTACAGCATAGAGGACAGGATAGTGCAGGTATAGCCGTAAGTGATGGAAATGAAATAAAAGTCCATAAGGCGATGGGAACTGTTGCAGAGGCTTTTAAGGCTGAACATCTTGAAATGTTGCAGGGAGATATTGCTGTAGGTCATGTTCGCTATGCTACAGCTGGAAAATCATCTCTTGAAAATGCACAGCCGATGGTTCAGAAATCTAAGCTTGGTGGAATTGCTGTAGCCCATAATGGTCAGCTTGTAAATTATGAACAGCTTAGAGAAATGCTTGAAGAAACAGGAAGTACATTTGCTTCTTCTAGTGATACCGAAGTCATTGTAAAACTTATTGCAAAATCTTATAAAAAAGGTCTTGAAAAGGCTTTAACTGATACTATTCAGATGATAAAAGGTTCATTTGCCCTTTGTGTAATGACAGAAAGTTACCTTATTGGAGCAAGAGACCCTAATGGTATTCGTCCTCTTTGTCTTGGAAAAGTTGCAAATGGCTGGATTTTAGCTAGTGAAAGTAGTGCTATAGATGCTGTTAATGGAACTTTTGTCAGAGATATTCAGCCAGGTGAAATTGTTTTAATAAATAAAGATGGTGTTAATTCCTATGAATTTGGAGAGCATACTTCAAAACGTACCTGTATTTTTGAATACGTATATTTTGCTCGTCCTGATTCAATAATCGATGGTATTTCTGTTGAAGAAGCCCGTTTACGTATGGGAGAAATGCTTGCAAAAGAAAATCCTGTTCCAGCAGATGTTGTAATGGGTGTTCCTGATAGCGGACTTGGTGCTGCTATGGGATACGGAAGAGCAGCTGGCATTCCTTATGTAATGGGAATTGTAAAAAATAAGTATATTGGACGAACCTTTATTGCTCCAACTCAGGCTGAAAGAGAAAATATGGTATTTGTAAAACTGAATGCCATGAAAAGTGATGTAGATGGTAAAAGGGTTGTTGTTATCGATGATTCTATAGTTAGAGGTACAACAAGCCGTCGCCTTGTTCAGATTCTCCGCAGGGCAGGAGCTAAAGAAGTTCATTTCCGTGTATCGTCTCCGGCAGTTCGTTTCCCTTGTTATTTTGGTATTAATACACCTACAAGAAATGAACTTATTGCTAATAAACTTGATGTAGAAGAGATTTGTAAAGAAATTGGTGCAGATTCTCTTGCTTTTTTAAGTCCTGAAGGGCTTATGGAAGCTTGTCGTGTATGTAACCCTGAACAGTATGGTTTCTGTAAGGGCTGTTTTACAGGTGAATATCCTATGTCTTTGCCAGGCGAACTTAATGGTCAGCATTGGACTAAGACTAACGTTTTATAAAAAAATAATTTGCTAAGGAGCAATAGGTTATGGTTGACTACAAGAAAGCTGGTGTTGACGTTGAAGAAGGCTACAAGGCTGTAGACAAGTACAAGATGCAGGCTAAACGTACTGCAATTCCTGGTCTTTTAACAGAACTTGGTAGTTTCAACGGAATGTTCGCTGTTCCTCAGGGACTAAAAGAACCTGTTATGGTAAGCGGAACTGATGGTGTAGGCACAAAATTGGATATTGCATTTAAGCTTGGAAAATATGATACAGTTGGTATTGACTGTGTTGCAATGAGCGTTAATGATATCCTTTGTAGTGGTGTTGCTACATCTTTCTTCCTTGACTATGTTGCTTGCGGCACACTTGATTCGGCTGTAGCAGGTGAACTCGTAAAGGGTGTTGCTGATGGCTGTGTTGATGCAGGTTGTGCTCTTCTTGGCGGTGAAACTGCCGAAATGCCTGGCTTCTATGATGCTGGTAAATATGACTTAGCTGGTTTTGGAGTAGGTATTGGCGAAAAGAGTGAAATGATTACTGGAGAAAAGATAAGAGAAGGTGATGTTCTCATAGGTCTTTCTTCTACAGGTCCTCATTCTAATGGTTATTCCCTCATTCGTAAGCTTGTTTCAAATTTTGATGATAAATATTTTGAAGATGGCAAAGATACAGGTAAAACTATTGGTGAAGTTCTTTTAACTCCTACCCGTATTTATGTTCGCCCTGTTCTAGATGTTCTTAAAAATCATCGTTCTAGTGTACATGGTATGGTTCATGTAACTGGAGGCGGTTTTTATGAGAATGTTCCTCGTATGTATAAAAAAGCTGCTGCTGGTGAAAAACAGTTGATTTCTGTATTCAAGAAGGGTAGCTGGGAAGTTCCTAAGATTTTTGATGAACTTATCCGCAGGGGTGCTGATCCTGATAATGTTTATAGTACATTTAATATGGGTATTGGTTTTGTCCTTGCAGTTGCTTCTGAAGATGCTGATGCAATCTTAAAGCAGTTTAATGATAATGCTCATAAGTTTACTATGCATAATCTTCCTGATATGAAAGCATATAAGATTGGCCGTGTTGCTTCTTCTGATACTCATATTTCAGGAGAGATGAAGGGTAGTAAAGAGCTTACTGTATTTGAAGACTAAGGTTTTATAAAAAATGAGCGACAAAAGTTTTATAAAGCTGGTTGTTCTTGTGTCTGGAGGTGGTACAAATCTCCAGGCTTTGATTGATTATCAAAAAGAACATTCTGATTGTCCGTATAAAATAGTTGCTGTCTTTAGTGATAGAAAAGCAGCCTATGCTCTTGAAAGAGCTAAGAATGCTGGTATAAAGACAGAGCTTGTAAGTTCTTATGCGATTCTTGGTGCTGAAAAAGCTAAAATTGCAAGTCGTGATGAAAAACGCTTTGCTGTAAGCGATAGGGTAAATGAACTTTGCCATTCTTATAAGGCTGATGCTATTGTTCTTGCTGGCTGGCTTACAGTTCTTGCGGGTAAGATTATAGATGATTATAGCAATAGAATTGTAAATTTACACCCAGCCCTTCTTCCAAAATTTGGAGGTGAAGGCATGTGGGGTCATCATGTGCATGAAGCTGTTCTTGCTTCTGGAGAAAAGGAAAGTGGTTGTACAGTTCATCTTGTAGATTCTGGCTGTGATACTGGAAAAATCCTTGTTCAGAAAAAGGTAGCTGTAATGGCTGGTGATACTCCTGATTCTTTGTATGAACGTATTGCTCCTCAAGAGCATATTGCTATTGTTGAAGGTGTTTGCGTTCTTGCTAAAGATTTATTACGCTAATAAAAAAATAAGAGGGAAGGCGTTTTTCTTTCCCTCTTTCTTATATATATATTCTATAAAAATTATATTTAATATTAAACTGATACCATTTTAGTGTCTAATTTACAAACATAATCATAAAGATTTCTTTCATCATCGATAGACATAATTTCATTTCTTGTATTTGCAGATTGAAGTTTATTAATAAGATTTACTAGGGTTCTAAGATAAGAAGATGTATTATCATTAGGTGAAACAGCAAGAACAAAAATATTTGTTAAGCCGTTTTGTCCAAATGCAATTCCTTCTTTGCTTATTCCAATTGCCATACAGACTTCTTCAACACCATCACATTTTGTATGTGGCATTGCAATTCCATTTTCAATTGATGTGCTGGCTAACGATTCTCTTTTGTTTATAGCTTTTAGTACTTCTTCTCTGTCTGTTACTTTACCAGATTCTTCAAGAAGTTCTATTAGCTCTTTTATTACATCATCTTTATTTTTTGCCTTCAAGTTGCTTGTTACCGATTTTTCGGTAAGCACGTCTGATAATGTGTAGTACATATCTAATACCTCAAATAGCAAGATGTTTAAGGGACAAAAGCCCTAAAATATTTTGCTATAAAGGTAGAAGATAGTCAATAATATTTTAAGAATAGTTTGTAAGTTAATTAGCTCTTTGTATTAGAGATGTTCCAGGCATAACTTTTATTTCAACACGTCTGTTCATAGCTCTTCCTTCTGGAGTACTGTTGTCTCCAATTGGTACTGTACCTCCAAGACCTCGTGTTGTAAACATTGATTTATTGACACCTTGGGCTGCAAGTGCATCTACTATAGCCTGTGCTCTTTGTAATGAAAGATTCATCTGTCCTACAGGCTTTCCTACATCAGCTGTATGACCTTCTATAAGGATAGTGAAGTTCTTTCCATTTGTAAGCTCTTTAAGCTGTTTTGCCAACGCTGTAATACGAGGCATTTCACCGTCTAGAAGTTTTGCTGAGTCTGCTACAAATTTCAAATCATTGATAGTAATTTTGATACCATCAGGTGCATCTGCAATAGACAAATTTGAATTTGGATCTGTATAAACAAATTCACGAAGCTTTTCAAATGCAGCATAATAACTTGGTGTTTTATCCGGTGCATATACAGGGTGTACAAGTTGTTTTTTTCCAAGCAGAATTACAACTTTTCCATCTTTTAGAAGTTCTTTGTTTTCTGCTACCGTCATTATACGAAGATAGTCTTCATAAGAAATTACAGGGTCGGTTCTTTTTGCTCCGTAAATCTGTTTTGCAGTTATATGTAGTGGGTCAATACCAACTCTTTGCATAACAGCATCTGTTGTATCAGAATAGTCGTAATGAACGATACCGATATTTTGAGCTATTTCTTTATCAACCATGTTTCTTTCGTAAAGTAAATCCATTTTTTCATTCCAGATTTTTGGGAAGAAACAGGGGTCTGCATTTTCTCTTGTGTATTCTCCATGAACAGGTAATATTCCTCTTGCATCGATTATTATACCCGTGTAAGCACGAGATGAAATGGTTTCTATAGGCATATTGCCTTTGTATGGTACATTGTGTTTTACCATTAATGCACCAATTTCATTTATTTTTATTGTATTTGAAAGTTGAATGCTGTTGTTATCTCTTCCAAATACTCCGGGTGTTCTTTTACTATTGTCTATTATGTGGGTTAATTGTTCGAGTGTTAATCCCTGTCTTAAAATTATATCTCCAAGATTTTCAGATGAATCTACATTTAAAGTAAGAAGTGGATCTTTTATTAAAGATGTAAGCTGCATTTCTATACGTTTAGTAGCTGTACTTTTTCCTGAAGGAAGTGGAATGCCGGCTTTCTGAACATCAAGAGAAATTTTTGAAGAAAATTGATTTTTTATCCAGTCTACCGAGCTTGTAGAAGTCATAAGCGAATCTTTATCATCACTTTCAGTAGGCTGAAAATCTGTTACTAATGGTGCCATGTCACTTGAGTTATCTACAGCGTAAAACGATGCAGGTAATATAAATAGTGATATTGTGAATAAAATTTTTGTTACTCTGTTAAAGACAGCCTTTGATAACTTCATGATTATGTTCCTTATTTGAGTATCGGCACAAATAGTGTTTTGCCTATAGACAAAATACTGTTTTCAGATATACCGTTTGCCTGACATATTGCATCAACACTTACACCATATGTTCTTGATATTCCCCATAAAGTTTCACCTTTTACTACTACATGAGCATTAGAAAATTCATGGTCTTTTATTTTTTCAAGAGCTTCTGTTATAGTTGTTTCTAACTCTGTTGGTATTCTTAGTTCATAGCCTGGGATTGTTATTCCTCTATAAAGGGCTGTATTTAGACTTGATATATCTGAAGTTTCAAGCCCTGCTGCAAGAGCAAGTTGTGATAAAGGAACTGCTCCTGTCATTTTTATATAAGTAAAGGCATCTTCTTCTATATCTTCTTCTTCCGGAAGTTCTAAGCCATAATATTCAGCATTTTGCATTAGGTCGCAGATTGCAAGAAGCTTTGGAACATAGTCTAGAGTTTCTGATTTTAATAATTTATTTTCTGCTAGATACCAAAAATCTTTATCCGGATTATTTTTTGTAACTTTTGCCATTGCTCCTGCTCCACAATTATAGGCTGCAATAGCAATTTCCCAATCACCAAATTGTTTATAATTATCTTGAAGTTTTAAAAATGCTGCTTCTGTAGATTTCCAGGGGTCAAGTCTTTCATCAACAAATTCTGTTTTCTTTAAAAATGGTTTCATGCTGTTTTCCATGAATTGCCACATTCCTAAAGCTCCTGAACGGGATTTAGCTGTTGGCTTAAAGCTTGATTCCACTATTGGTAAATATAAAAGGCAGTGTGGCATATTATATTCTTCTATTTTTTCTCGTATATATTGCCAATATAGATTTCCTGCTTCTACCATCGCTGCAAGATATTTTCTGCCACCAGTGCGGAGAAATTGTTTTCTATATTTTTCTACCAGGGGGTGGTCATATCCGTCTAAGTCTGGAGGAAGTCGCCTTACTGTTTCTTCCATGAATACAGGATTTTGGTCTTCATCGTCTACAAGTTGAGCATTCAAATCTTCTATATCTTTCAATTCTTTTTTTGAAATTTGATTAGAACTTTGAACGCTAGCTTTTGTAGAGGTCTTTGATGAGTTTTTTTTTGCAGAAGTCTTTTTTTTGCTTTTATTTTCTTGTTCTGCATCAGTATCTACAGATTTATCTTCTAATTCTATAGATTCTAAAATTGCTTCATCTTCTGCAATTTCAGTAGTAAGTGCTTCTTCATTTTTTACAGAGTCAGAATCATTTGAGCTTTCAGCTTTTTTTGTAGCTGCAAATACATTAGTAAATGTAACTAAAAATATTGCTGCAAGTAGAAATTTTTTCATCATCAGAACTTTTCTCCATGTTTACAGGTGCATCATACTTACAGCTTTTCGCCGAAATAGATTCCTGCCCATTCCCAGCTGCCGTGCTTGTCAGGGTCTGCAGGGAAATTTACTTTTCTAAAATATAAATACCAAACATTTATATATATACTCCAACCCCATGTTCTAAGATATGCTTCTGTTGGTGTTGAAGATTCATCTAAGGTTTCATTGTAATGTATTTTATTTCCTTGCATAAAGCCTCTCATAGAAAAGTTTTCCTGAGAGTTTGCATCGTTTTCATCTTGTCGCCATGACATAGCAAAGAAATTGACTTTTGATTTATATCGGTCAAGAGCTTTGTAGTCATATCTTGAAATAGCTGTTTTTACGGCATTTTCAAGTGCTTCTAGAGAATCGAATGTCCAGTCTTTATCAGATTGGTCAAAATCAATAAGCTGTTTTGCTTTTGAATATGCTTCTGGTTGACCTGAAATTTGGACTGAAGCTGCATCATCTTGTGCAAGAAAGAGTTTATACGCTTTTATAGCCTGTTCCCATTCACCCTCTTTTTCATATTCTTGTGCAAGTCTATCATATATTTCGGCAATACTTATCTCTGATGGGAATTTATTTATCAACATATTGAAATATATAATTCTATTTGTAGGATTTGTACTTATAAGAATAAGTTTTTGCAAGCATAAAAAATGAATGGAAAAGTTTTTTCCGTTATCACCTTTTATGATTAAATCATTATAATTATTTATTATTCTGTCAAAATAATATTCTGCTATTGGTTCTGCATTGTTTTCAAGGTAAGCATATGCTGTCATGAATAGCCAATAGGCGTTATAGTTGTCTTCAGGATATCTTTCTACATGGTCTGTTAAAAATATGATAAGTTCATTATAATTATGTAAAGAAAGAAGATTATTAGCTATCTTTTTCATTATTGAATATCTGCTTTCTGAAGATAGTTCCTGATTTTTTAGCAGACTATATAATTGTTTTTGTTCTTCTATTTGTTTTTTTATGTTTTTTGATAATGCTGATGATGCATTTGTAGTTGCAGGCTCTAATGCTACTGCGTATGTTGAAAAACACATAGAGACTGCTAAAAGTATGCTGATGATTTTTTTGCAAACATGATATATAAATGTATCATAGCGAGCATTTATTGACAAGAATGAGTATTGGCAAGATTGCCAATCTTGGTGTATTCTATTTAGAAGGATTTGTAATAAGGTTTGGCGGTGGTATGAATCTGAGAAGCACGAAAGTACAGAATTTTATATTGGCAATTGGTATGTTTTTCATACTGCTTGGAGTGTATCTTCTTATTGCTGTGTCTGCAGAACAAACCGCCGGATTTTTTGTATTTTTACGTTTTTTGTGTCTTTCTGGAGCAGGAATGGTTCTTTTGTTTCTCTCTCTTGTTGTCACTAAAAATTGTATACATGTCTTTTTTGGTTTAAATCTACTTTTTTTTGGTATATTAGCATTAATTATTGACCTTAGATTATTTTCTGTAGGATTAAAAGAGTTATGGCCTTTTCTTGTAATTTCCAGTGGAATATCATTGTTGCCAGCTGGTATTTATAAAGTTCATGGTATAAAGCCTTCTTTTTTCTTTCCTGCTCTTGTTTTAATTTTTTTAGGCTCTGCACTGCTTCCTTTTTCATTACACCTTGTAGCTGTATCTCTCAGGAAGGTTGTAACATTTTGGGGACCTATATTATGTATAGCTCTTGGTTTGTTACTAGTCATGTTATTCTTATTTCAGCAAAAGAATAAATTTCCATATATAGATGATGATTCTGATGGAAAAATTGGCGATTTTGATTCCCTTCTTGGAGACGAGCCTTGATGAATAAGATTCATATATCGTTTATTACAATATTTTATGTCATTATAGGCTACTTTTGTATTTTTTCTTTCTCTTGTGCAAGTACATCTCCTTCTGCTGTTTCTTCTGATTCTGCGGCTGTTGCCATTACTGTTCCAGAAAAAAAACGCAACGATTTTTTTATATCTGTATCTCCTGATATTATAGCTAAAATTGAAAATGGTTCTCCTGAATCTATTCGCTCAGGAATAGGTCTTATGAGAAAATCAATGCTTGACTATAAAGAAGATGAAAAGATTTTACTTGTTGTTGCAGCAAATATAATGAATATTGTCTGGCCTAGTGAAAGAGTTTCCTGGGAAATTCCTGAGGTGAGTAATACAAATCCTTATATAGGTGCTATAGAATCGGCTCGAAATGGAATTTATGATACAAGTACTGGCAATAAAGATTTTCTTTCGACTCTGTTACCTTCTCTTGTTTTGCTTACATCATCTTCAAGAGATGATTATTATGATTTGTCTTATAATGCCCTTAGTCTTGCATTAAATATGAGAAGAGATTCTGTTCTTGCAAATTATCTTATGGGTATCTTGCTTTGTAAAATGCAAAGGTTTGATGAATCCATTAAATATTTGAAAAATGCTAGTGCTGCAATTCCGACTTGCTTTAATACCTCTTATTCTCTTGCTCTTGGATATAAACTTTCAGGAGATATTGCTGCTGCAAGAAATGCCGCGGAATTGCTTGTTGTTCAGTATCCTCAAAATATAGATGTACTAAAACTTTGTTCTGAAACAGCTTTTGCACAAAAAGATTATACTTCAGCAGAAGAATATGTTGTTAGGGTTTTACAGCAGGAGCCTGAAAATAAGCAGTTTGTTCTTTTTCGTGTAAAAGTTTTGCTTGAGAAAAAAGAATATATGAAAGCGGCTTC
>JAILNT010000348.1 GCA_024691265.1 Treponema sp.
TTATGGAATGTTAACTCTTTCTGGAAAATCTGTTGCTGGTACAGAAATCAAGACTTCTAATGGCGGCATAGAACTTCTGTAATCCATATCAGAACCGATTCTGTCATTACTTAATTCCCAACAAGTAGGGATAGGCATAGAAAGTGCAAGATTTTCTACATTCTCTCTATAATTGTTCTTGACTGTAATTTCTATTGTAAATGTATCACCTAGCTTTAATTCAGCTGGATTTATACGTCCCTCAGAATCTGAAATATAATCTACAGAAAGTTCTATGCCGCCATTAGAAGTCTTGATTTCTGTACCAGCAACAGATTTTCCAGAAAGAGTTAACATTCCATAAATAGTATTAGAACCCTTGTTTTCAACTTTTACGTTCTGATTTCCACCAGAAAGCATTTCAAGTTCTTCTATAGAAACACCTTTTAGTATTTCTCCACTTGCACAGTCATTTCCATTCAAACTAATATTGTAAGAACTGCGACCAGCAGATTTTTCAGAATAATAAGGAACAAGAGAAAGTAAAGCCCATGCTGTTTCCTGTGTACTATACCAGGCTTTTGCCGTAAGTTTTTCTGCAAGGACTTTTGCAGCTTGTGCAGCCTGTTTTTCGTTTTTCAACATATCCTGAACAAACAGGTATATTGCAATATTCTTTACACTTGAAGGAAAATTTCCACCCATACCTCTAAATGAAGCTTTTTCATCAAAAGAAATCTTTTCCATTATTTCTTTTGCAATCTTATTTCTACCAATTTTTGCATAGGCTGCAGCCAATAATAAGCCTTTTGCATTAGAGAATGAATCTAAATCAGAATCATTAAGACGAGCATTCATTGCTCCTACATCAGCCCTTCCTGCCAAAGCAAGAACAAAAAGCCTGTATGCCTGAGTATCATCATAATCATCATAATAAGATGAAGTCCAGCTAGATGCTTTCTTTTCAAGATAATCCATCAAAGGATCATACAAATTAGATGGAACCGTATAGCCATGCCTTTTAGCTTCTGTAAGGAAATGAGCTGCATAACAAGAACCCCAGTCATGAGGATTACTATTACTTGGCCAATAACCAAAGCCACCTGAAGAAGTTTGGTAAGTTGCATACCTTTCGATTACAGACTTTATATTGTACTTAATTTCATCAATTTTTTTAGCATTAAGCTCCATAAAGCCATCAATATATAATTGTGGGAAAGCTCCTGAAGTTATCTGCTCTATACAACCATGAGGATACTGGATTAAATAAGATAATCTTTCATCAATATTTATATTTGGCAAAACAGAAAGTTCTGTTTTTAATTTGCCTGAACCAGCTTCAACAAGATTAGAATCAAGACTTACCTCTGCTGATTTTCCCTCATTTACGATAAACTGTTTTTTATAAGTTACAGGAACTCCTCTACTTTCTACAAGAACATCAACATTAGAAGAAGCAGAACAAGAAGAAGAGTTTGCAGTGAAATTAAATTTTGCATTGCATTCCTTTTTAGTTGCAATCTCAAAAACAACATTTTTATTAGTAGCTGCTGGAACAACTATAGATTTTGCATTTTCTGAAACTTCAACTCCACTTGCATTCAATTTTACATTCACCTTCATATCAGATGCAGTTCCATTGAATAAAGTAACAGGAACCTTTATTTTTTCATTAGTTCCCAATGTTCTTGGTAAAGCCGGGAGCAACATTAAATCTGATTTTACAGGAACAGATTTTTCTGTTACACCATACGCACCATTTTTAGCGGCAACAACCATAAGTCTAACAGAACCTACATAAGCTGGCATTGTAAATTTTACAGCTTGTTTCTTGTTAGCTGGAAGTTCAAATGGTCCAAAGTATTTTACAACAGGAGCAAATCTATTGCTGTCCCTGTCTCTATCATCTTCAGCACCTTCACTACCACCAATAGCAAGCAAAGTTTGAAGTTTACCGCTATAAGCATTCATTACAGAATTATAAATATCCCAGTTAGAAAGCGTTGAAGCCTCTTTTTTATAGAATTCATTTCTAAGTTGAGGAGCATGATAATTAGTAAGTCCCAGAAGCCCATTATCAACAACTGCAAGCGTATAAGTCATAGGCTTTCCGTTTTCTTCAGAAACAACAACTGTAGCTTCTTTTTCAGGAATATATTCTGAAGGAGCTGTAACAACAGGATGCAAAATAGTTTCAGGGTCACTAACCAAAATTGGCACAACACCATAAAGTCTTATAGGCAAACTGTTAGCAGTCTGTAAATGTTTCTGTAATAAAGTCAGATGAACATAAATATTAGGAGCCATAGAAGCTGTTAAAGGAAGCTTTATAGTTGTTGTTCCTTCATTAGTTTCCGTCCATATTTGTTTCACTATCTGACCAGATTTTTCTATAGTGATAAGAGCTCTTTCACCTTTACCAGATGCAAAAGTTATGGAAGCTGATTCACCAACATTATAATTTTTCTTGTCTGCTATAAGCTGAACCATCGAAGAACTTCCAGAACCTTCTTCCTGTGCTCTTCCTGCCCAGCCAGGCCAGTCTATATAAACAATTTTTGCGGCACTATGATTAGAGCCATCATTAACACAAACAAGATAACGTCCCCAATCAGGATATTTTACAGAGAATTTGAAAGAACCAACTCCATTTTTTATAAATACAGAGCCAGAAGAAATTTCAGAATAAGAACTGCTGCCTACATAAGTTGCATCAGAAAGAGCATCTTTTTCCCACCACCATTTCCAGGAAAGTTTATAAACTGTGTAAGACAGACTCGCAGAAGATACCTTTGAACCATCTGCATTCAAAAGCACAACATCTGCTGTATGGTCTGTATCAGTTAAAAGCATACCTCTTTGAGCATCACCTTTAGGAAGTTTCAAACCTACATAACGTTTATAAGGAGAGTAAATGAAAGACTTCTGCTGGGTAGAAAAAGCTCCGGACGGCTCAAATACACGACAAGTCATATTTGCACGAAGTTTTCCAGGTAAATCACTTCCAGCATTCAAATCAACTTCAAACTTCGCCTTTGAATCAGAATCAAGATTTCCTTCCCATATAGTTTCTTTTCTTGAACTTACACTATTTGAAGGATTAGAGAATGTATAGTCAGCATAGCCATCAAATCCTGTAGCTGCCCTAGTAAAATTAACAGAAACATCTGCTTTATAATCAGGAGCCGGAGCACCATGCAACCATTCACTCTTCAATTCAAATTTATTATCTTCAGGCTCAAGCAATTCTTTTTCAGACTCTAATTCAATTGAAAGTCTATTAGGGACTACAGCTTCAACTCTTAAAGTTTTATCCCAAGATTGTCCACCTATTTTTACAGTTCCAAGCCAAGGACCTGTAACAGCATCTGCTTCTGTTTTTACTTCAATAGGATAAAAGCCATCTACACCCTTTGTAAGAGTTCTTGTCTCAACAACACGATTAAGAGCATCTTTTAATTCAAAGCTAACAGGAATATCTTTAGGCAGTTTCTTTTGTAAATCCTGCAATACAAATGTAAGGTACATTGTATCTCCAGGACGCCAAACTCCCCTTTCTCCATAAATTGCACCTTTTACACCATTTGAACTGCGTTCTCCGCCAATTTCAAAATGGCTTGTGCTAAGCTGCATCTCAGGAGTAAGTTTTAGATAAGAAGTTTGCCCATTAAGACTTGCCGTAACAAAATATGCCTTTTCAATATTCCTTAAAACAGCACTACCTTGTCCATCAGTCTTTGTAGAAGTAATTTTTGCACCAGTAAAAGTATAAGCTGTAACTTCAGCTCCATTAACAGGATTTGCAGTTTTTATATCTGCAACATTTATATACAAAAGACTTTTATCTTCTGTAGTTTTTGCCATTAAACCTAAATCTGAAACAACGATATTTTTATTTATAAGACAAGAACTATTAAATCTTGGCATGTAAAAAGCCGGGTGACAAGGGTCATCATCATAAGACCAATAAGAACTTCTTGTTTCATAGTCTAAATCCTCGTCCCAATAATCCCAAAAACTTCTTTCAGTATCAGCACCATAAGGAGATATTGTATCAGGTGGCATTTCAAGGTCATCAAAACTACGATGAGAACTATGACATTCATACTTTATATTCTTTTTTCTAAAAGTAACTCTTATCTGAAATAAGCCATTAGGGTATTTTTTTACTAAATCAGACATATCAATTCCACGAGTGATATATCTATTTTGCATTGAATAATCCCAATCAAAAGACACATTTTTAGTCCAAATTGGTTCTCCTACCCTATACATTTCATTACTACCATCAAGGTCATTAACCTGAAGGAATTGAATCATATTCTTTTCAGGTATTTGATAAACCTGGATAAGGAGACCTGAAAGATTTCTTGTTTGTATAGGTAACGTTGTGCCCTGTGAAGTAGGAAGAATATTTCCGCCATTTACAAAACGTACAGCAGGTAAATCCCAATATTCTGAAAGAGCAGCTGTTGCAGCTGAAGCAAGATACAAACTATCAGAACTTTTTATACCAGAAAGGATACTTATAGAGCTAGCATTTTTTATAGCAGAATCACTATAAATTGTAAGAATATTATTCTCTATATTCGAAGTAAATCCTGATAATTTTTTTCCATTCTTATCTTCAAGCTTAATAAAGCCATTAATATCCTGATTAGAATCAAGATTCTTAGAAAAGCTTATAGATATCATATTATCTTTAGCTGTAGAAATATCTATAACAGAAAACTCTTTTTCAGAAGGAAGTTTATACAGTTTTTTACCTGAATAAACTTTATCAGCTGCACGGGAAACACCAATAGAAGAACCGTTATAAAAAATCGAAAGCAACTGGTCTTTATCAACGAGCTTTATACCAGGAATATTAAAATTCCATACAGATGATAACTCAACATTACCCTTTGAAATCCAGTCTACCGACATTTTTCTGCCAAAGACTTTTCCGCCTAACTTCGCAGAAATAACCTTCTTCAACATGTCTAAAGAAACAGGAACGTCAGTAGAAACTGCTCCCGATAAAGAAAATTCTTCGCCAGACCTTTTCAAATCATCAAAAGAAACTTTATAAGAAGCATTTTTAGTAAGAAAAACATGTTTATATGAACCAGATGCATTCATTGCACCAAAAAGTTTAGAACAATCAGCAACAAGAGTTACCTTTGAGTTTGCCTTAAATGGTTTCTCTGGTGTAAAAACAACAGTTCTGTCATTTTTCAAAGTCCAGCTACCCTTTGTTGCCGGTACTATAGAAAGAGCTTCCTCAGGGTCACAAACTATATCCATACTAAAATTAATAGAAAGAGGTGTCATTCTTTCTATAACAGTAGGTGTTATTGCAGTTATTAATGACTCATTTTCATTGAATTCAACACTTTTTTTAGAGCACCCACATAAAAACATGAAGATGCATGATACAAATAAAAATATCTTTCTTACAGCTTTCATCTTAATTATAACTTATATTAAAAATGGCTAGCGGTCAATTATTAAAAAGCTGTTATATTAAAG
>JAILNT010000359.1 GCA_024691265.1 Treponema sp.
CAATTTTCTTATAAAAATTGAGTTGCATTTATAGCTATTGTGCATTCATTACCTTTTGAAAATTTTTTTACAGAAATATCCTTATAGTATTGTTTTTCTCTACTTTCACTTAATTCTTCATTATCGAATGCTGGATAATAACAAAGCTTTAACTGTTCTGCTGTCAAATCAATTTTAGCCATAATATAGCGAATAGGAATATCTTTGTTTTCAAATATAAAATATTCAATTGCTTCATCAGCTTTTTTCCAGTCAAAGCATTCTGGTATATAATCGCTTTCTCTATAAGAAATATTTTCATCTTTAGCTTTATCAAGTGATAATGTTGTACAGGCAAAAAAAGTGAAACTAATTGTTGTGAAAATAAAAAAGTGAAAAATGATTTTGTTCATTGTTTTATAAAAAAACGGGCAAGAATATTTTCTTCTTGCCCTTAGTTTTCTTTAGAATGTCGTTCTTTTATTGTACAAATCTCTGAGGAGGAGTTACTACCCAGAAAGCCTTTAATGGCTCGTCACCTGTATTTATAAGTGTGTGTGGAGAGCTTGCTGAGAAAGAAATACTATCTCCCTTGTTTAAATCAAATACAAGGTTCTCGTAATGTAGCTGAGCTTTTCCCTGTACAATAACACCTAATTCCCTTCCAAGATGTCCATAAGAACCTCTGTGAGTATGAGAACCAGCAGGAATAGTAATGACATAAGATTCAACTGCATTCTGTCCATCGCTTTCAGCAGGTTTTGCAAGTTCTTCGTAATTTACATCATCTTCTGCGATAGTTCTTCTTTCTCCGGCTCTGATTACTTGTACAGGACGTTCTCTTCTGTATTCTTCAAAAAGATATTCAAGATTTATATCGAGAACATCTGCAAGAGCCAACAATGTATCAATTGCAGGAGAAACTCTATTACGTTCAATCTGCGATACAAGACTTTCGCTTACACCTGCACGGGTTGCAACAATTTTAAGAGTATAGCCCTTTCTTTCACGAACCTTGCGGAGCTTTTCTCCGAAGTGATAAGGTACTCTCTTTGCCTTTGAGCCATTTTCTTCAAGCTCGTCGTTGCTTTCATTCAAATTAGTGTCTTCTAGCATATCATTCCCTGTAGTATTTAGAGTAGCTATTTAGAATATCATTTTAACACGTGTTTTACCAGTCTTAAACAGAGATAAATTAAATAAATATTTATTTAGCATAAATATCATTATTCTGTTTTTCTTTGTTTAATTCCATGACAAAACTGATAAAATGGTCTTCAAGAGTTCTTTTTGGTCCAGGTAGCTGTAATCTTTTTCTAGCTCTCGCATTATCACGTCTTACAGTATACAAAAGATAGAAATCTCGATAATCAAGACTTATATCGGTTTTTACATGCTGACCTAAAAAAGACGAAACTTCATCACGTCCAATAGCTGTAATTCCCTGTTCTTTAAGAATAGAACGCAATTTCAGAATTTGTTCATAAGAAAGACCGAACAGAAATTCCTCCATAGCTTGAGATACATCAGGATCTGTAAGGCGTTGCTTTATAAATCTTATCCATTTTTCGTCCATCTGGATAGACATCAAAAGTAATTCGCTTGTTCCTACCATAGTTCCGAATGCAGGTGCGAGAGTTCTTCTTGCTTTCCATACAGATTGAAGAACCGGTGCTATGTCTGTAATATTTTGGTCGCTTCTATGCTCCCACAAAATTATAAGAGAAGTTGCAAGTTGTCTTCTGAATTCAATTTCAAGTGTTGTATCTCTTAAAAGGTTCAGATATACATCTTCTGCCATAAGAGTAAACATCATAGAAACTGTAGCGTCGTCGAATTCTTTAATTACCGGGTCTGACAGTTTTGCATTTTTTGCTAATTTTGTCAAAGCTGCAAATGTGTGTATTTTTGAAATAAGGAAGCCTTTACCCATTGCAGCTTTTGATGGAAGGTGTAAGGTTGAATCACCATCATATTGATTTGCTATTAACGATTCAATCAAAGATTGAGGCGTTCTTACACTAGCTGTTAATGTTGAACGTTCCAGCAAAGAAGGAAAATGTGCAATCGCTTCTGCTAGCATCTCAAGATTTTTAATGCTTTGATTTATATTTGCAACTTTATCTGGAGATTGTTTTTTGAGAATATTAATTAAATCCTCTACGATTTCATTTTCGTGAGGAGTAAGCAGAATAATACCGGCTTTAATATCTTCTTTTTTTTCTTCTTCATCAAGAAAAAAATCTATATCTATATTTGTATATTCTGTCTTAGATAAGGGTTTCTTTACGTCCACGATGTTTTATTATAGCATAGTTTAAATTAAAAGCAATAAAGCAAACTCTTAAAAATAATAAATTAATAATGATAAAATATTGATTTAAGATTCGTTTATAAATATTTTTCTTTTCTAAAAAGTAATATTTGAAGTTTGTAAACTTGCTAACCGATATAAATTTCATGATAAAGAAGCTAAGCACGTTTTTCATTTTTTTTGTTTTAGCAATTGGTTCTCTTGTATGTGAAGAAGATATGCTTGTCTATGCTTCAGATATTAGATTGGAATATGTTGGTGGAAATACTTTTGATACAGTTTCAGGCTATCATTTATACATAAGAAAAAAAGATGGGGTTGAGTCTGTTATGCTTACAGAAACAACAAAAGACCCGGCAGGAAAAGAAGATAATTATGCTTTCAGAGCTTTAGAATATAATACATACAATGGCGATGAAATAAGATATCTTGATGGGAAACCCCTTGTGTCAGAAGGAGCAAAATATAGCCTTATTGATTCAACACCTGAAGATGATGCAGAATTTGGAAGCTGCTTTCATATATTCATACCTGCTGAAATGCAATATGGTTATCCATGGACAAGAAATGGAACTATAAAAATAAAAAGAGGAACATTTATAAATATTCGAACTTTTGAGAAAAAATATGGAGATTATGAAGGCTCTTTTGCAGATAATCCTTTTATGTTTGATTTGGGATTACCAGAAGAAGAGCCTGTCCCTGTTCCAGAGCCTGAGCCAATAGCAAAGCATGAAGAAATACCTGTAGCAGAGGAAAAAGAGCCTGTTCCAATACTTACAGATGATTATAATTCTGATGCAGCTTCTAAATTTAAAGAAATAGCAAATACTGCAAGCGGAAGAATTATTTATTCGAGACCTGTATCACTTATAGATGATATTATGAAATCTATAGATAGCATTGACCCAAAAGAAGCTGTTGATGTAGTTTTTGCTATTGATACAACAGGCAGTATGAAAGATGATGTCGCATTATTAAAAGATGAATTAGTACCTCGCCTTTTAAAAGAACTTCATAAGTTTGGCAAGCTCAGATTAGGTCTTCTTTTATATAGGGATTATGGAGA
>JAILNT010000364.1 GCA_024691265.1 Treponema sp.
AACAAAGACAAAACTTCTTCAAAATTTTTTGGTTTTCTATTGCCATCGTGTTTATCAGCATAAACATTCATAGCTTCAACCAGCTCTTTATCAGAAATTTGTCCTATAAGATTAACGGCATTCTCAGTAACACCTACTAAATACGCATTATCAAGAATAGTAACTACATGTATTGACTTTCCAGGTGCTAAAGATAGCGAAGCAACTTTCCGCAAAAAAGGGTCTGTATCATTATTTGAAGTTATTCCCATACTCTTTTTTAGATATGAAAAAAGCACAAATATGATTACTAGAACAATGATAAGTACAATTATCATTCTAATAAAAGCACCTATTCCTAAAAAAGGAGATTGAGATTCGCTAAAATCAGCTTTTTCCACTTGAGAAGGACTTTTAGAAGCTTCTGGCATCTCATCTAAAAGAGGCATTTCTTCTGTAATTTTATTAGTATCAGCAGACTCTACAACGGTAGATTGAACCGAATCTTGACTAGAAGTATTATCCTGACTATAAACAGAAAAAGAAAAAACTAGTAAAGACAATAAGAGCGTAATAATATTTTTTTTTAAAAATTTCGTATTTATCTCCATACAGACAAGTATATTAGAGCTAGTAAGATTTATCTTACCAATAGAAAAGCAAAACTTTTTGATATAATCATACTAGCACAAATATATTTAGTGTAAATTACTTACTCTTTCAGAAGGTGAAAGTATTTCAGTAACACGAACACCGAAATTTTCATCTATAACAACAACTTCACCTTTTGCAATAGGCTTGTGATTTACAAGAATATCAACAGGTTCACCGGCAAGTTTATCCAATTCAATAATTGTTCCCTCACCCATTCCTAAGATTTCTTTTATCTGCTTTTTTGTTCTACCAAGCTCTACGGTCATTTCCATGTAAACGTCCATGATAAGACCGATATTGCCCTGCTCAGAAGTTGTTGCTCCACCCTGTAAATTAGGGAACTGCAAAGACTGCACGTTTGGATAACCAATTCCTGGCAAAGGAGCCTGGTTAGAAGGCATCTGCATCTGATTCATACTCATCCCCATATTCATCATAGGATTTCCCATAGTATTCTGCATACCAGCCATAGGATTTTCTCCCATACCAGCGGCACTAGAAGACATATTTGAAGCAGTTGCAGAATTACCTGTTATAGAATCAGTAATACCTGTAGCAACTTCAGAAGAAATCGCTTCCCATAGATTATAAGATGTTCCATCAACTGTCAATGGATATGTGAACAAAGCAAAAGTACCCTGAGGCATACGTACCATAGGCTTTGGCTGCTTTTCAGGGTTAGGTGGAATTGTTGTAAGTCCTGGTAATTTTCCACCACTACACAAATCTGTAATTTCAGCTCCACTATGCTGCTGCATGACTTCCGCTATAATAGAAAAAGCCATTTCATCAAGTTCAGCATTATCTTCCTTATTTATAAGGCTTACAAGTTTCTGTGCAAACTCTGGAGCTACAAGGAAAAGGTGGTCACCTTTTAATGTTGCATTAAAATCAGCAGTAATTGCAACAACAGACTCTGGAAGTCTTGAAAGCAACTGATCTCTATCAACTGCCTCAACAACAGGATTTCCCATAGAAAATTCTGAACCTGTCTGTTTATTCAAATTATCTACAAGTTTATCCTTTAATCCATCGGCGAAAGTTTGAAGAACCGCTGTATTAATATTAGAAGATGCGGCACTCTGATTACCTCCACCAAGTCCTCCCATGTCTACACCAGACAACAAGGCATCAATTTCGTCCTGAGAAATAGCACCGTCACTCATTTACATCGTCTCCTTCATCTGTTAATTCTTCATATTCATCATCTTCAGATTGTTCTATTTTTCCAGTTACCTGAACTGCCATCTTTTTACCAACAACACCAGGCTGACAATAGAATTTTTTCTTATTACCAACGCTTAATGTCAATGGGTCACCTATTCTAACATTTGATAAACGAACTATATCACCAGCTCGAAGAGCTAAAACATCTCGAATAGGAAGATTTATGGAACCAATTTCAGCAACAATATCCATATCAACATCAGAAAGTTTTTCCTTCAATGTTCCAAGATACTGTGTGGTTGAACTTCTGCGAACAGAAGAAAACCAAAACTGTGAAGATAATTTTGAAATAATAGGTTCAATAGTAAGGTATGGAATACAGAAATTCATCATGCCTTCTTCATCGCCAACCTTTGTTTCCAATGTAACAAGAACGACCATTTCAGAAGGTGGAACAATCTGAGCAAATTGAGGATTAGTTTCAATTTGTCCTAAACGTGGTCTCAAGTCGATAACCTGAGTCCAAGCTTCACGCATATTAGCCAATATTCTAACTATTATGCCTTCCATAACTGACTGTTCAATATCAGTCAAATCACGTAAAACTTTTGCACCCTGACCTGTTCCACCAAAAAGACGGTCAATCATACTAAATGTAATTGAAGGGTCAATTTCAAGAACTGCATTTCCCTTCAATGGATCCATATTGATAACCGCAAGAGTGGTTGGAGTAGGGATAGACCTTATAAATTCCTCATATGTCAGCTGGTCTACTGAAGCTACATGTACATGAACAAGAGAACGCAGCTGTGCAGAAAGGCTTGTCGTCGTAAGACGTGCAAACGTTTCATGCATAATTGAAACAGTGCGGATTTGTTCTTTTGAAAATTTGTCAGGTCGCTTAAAATCGTATATTTTGATTTTACGCGTATCACTCACAGGCTTAAAGTCATCAACTTCAGATTCTCCTGAATTAATTGCCTGTAGCAACTGATCTATTTCATCTTGTGACAGAACCTCGTTCATGCCAATCCCTTCCTTTACTACTTCGCTTTTTTTGCAAGAGCTTTTTTGAAAGCCCTTATAAAACTATTACTTATCTACATCGACTAAACAATAATAAATAAATAAAACTCCTGTTTTTTTATAGTCCACTAAATAAAGAATATTGTCAAACTTTACTGCTCAACAACATCTTTAGTTGTAAACTGAACATCACGAATCTTACTTTCACTTAAAATATCGTCATTAATACGGTCACGAATCTGCTGACGTAAGATATCTTCATTCTGAGGTTTAAGTTCTTCTACTGTACGCTCTGAGAAGTACTGACGAAGGAAAGCTCTTATTTCAATGAGTCTCTGAGATATTTCTGTAGAAGCTGCTTTATCATCTTTTTTATAACCTAAAGCAACCTGCACAACAACACTAGCAGGAACAGCATCACTCGTATTAGTTCTAATTGAATCCAAACTTGAGTACCAGTCAAGGATTTCTTTCTTACGTGTATATTCTTGGCTAACAGGAATTGATACCTGCTGAGTCTTATTTCCACCCATTACTTTCATTGTAATTACAACAACTGTAACAATTAAAATAATTGCACCAAGAGCTATTGCAACCCACTTTAAAAGAGAAGGCAGCATTCCAACTAAGCCACCAGCCTTTTTAGCAGGAGCCGAGCCTGCATCTGTATCATCATCTGGCATTACACTTTCATCTTTATCTGCCATAATAACATTCCCTCCATTTAACCATCTTAATAAATCTAAAATAATATCTAAAATAAAGCTTTTTGCCCTATTTTATCATTAAAAATGTCCCTCGTCTAGGATAACTATATCAACACGTCTGTTATAGGCTCTCTCTTCCTCTGTGTCATTAGAAAAAAGAGGTCTTGTATCAGCATAGCCTGCAATAGAAAATAATTTTTCATCAACTCCAAAATCTGAAAGATAATGAAGAACATTTGCAGAACGAGTAGCAGAAAGTTCCCAGTTACTAGCAAAACCAGAATCAGGAGAAACACCTACATTATCAGTATGGCCTTCTATTCTGAATCTGCGACCAGAAATCTCATCTGCCTTGAAAAACTGAGAAAGTCTTAAAAGAGATTCTCTAGTAGTTTCTATATTAAGTTCAGCACTACCCTGCTTAAAAAAACTATCCGCTGCAAGAGTAATTACCAAACCTCTTTCATCACTTGTTATAGTGATTTTATTTGATTTTATATCAGGTGCAAATAAGCTTACAGCTTTTTTCTTTGCCAAGCCCATTGACTTACCTTTTTCAAGTGAAGGTAAAGTACTTACTGTATTTCCTAAATCCGCAAGACGACCTGCAGACATTGAAACACCACCACCAGGATTATCATTAGCCAAAGATGCCTGCAATGCTGCCATTTGAGACGAATCCGTTTCAGATGGGTCATACAACATAACGAAGAAGCAGAGCATCAATGTAATCATATCACCATAAGTACCCTGCCACGCGGTTGACGGCTTCTCTGGTTCCTTACTTTTTCCCATTGCAAGCTCCTCCCCGTTAATCCTTTAATACATCAGCTTCAACAACTTTACGAGCTTTAGGATCAAGGTATGTAAGAAGTTTCATTGCAAGAATTCTAGGGTTATCACCAGACTGAATAGAAAGAACTCCCTCTATAATCATTTCCATACTAGAAACTTCAGCAGCATTTTGAGCTAGTAACTTCTGACCAATAGGAGTAAGCAACCAGTTAGCCATCATAGAACCGTACAATGTAGTAATCAAAGCAACAGCCATGTTAGGACCAAGGGAACTTTTATCTTCCAAGTTGTTCAACATACCAATCAAACCGATAACTGTACCCATCATACCGAAACCTGGAGCAAAACCACCCCACTGGTTAATAACATTAACCCAGCTCATATGTCTAGCTTCTATTTTATTCATCTCATTTTCCATGATTTTACGGATAACTTCACCGTCAGTACCATCGACAACAAGACGCAATCCACTTTTCATAAAAGGACTTTCAAGTTCATCAAGTCCTTCTTCCAAGGCAAGGATACCTTCACGTCTGGCTTTTTCACTTAATGCAACCATTTGCTGAACTAAATTCTTTTCACCATAATCAAAGGTTTTAAAGGCTCGACCCATAACACCAAACAATCCTACAGCCTGACTCATAGGTGCAACAATGAACAAAGCCGCATAAGAACCACCAGCAGTAACAAGAACAGAAGGAATATCAATAATTCCCATCAAACTACCACCAGAGGTAAAAACACCCAAACAAATAACTGTAGCCCCACCAACAAAACCAATTATTGTAGCTATATCCATTTTTAAGCCTTTCTCCTCGCTATAACTCAGTATTTAAAACGCCTAAACGTTTTCTGTATTCAATGATTCTTTCTATAACTTCTTCTGGAGTTTCCCTAACAACAATCTTTTTACCGGAAAGTAAAGATATTGTTAAATCAGGATTTTGCTCCATGCTTTCAATCTGATGAGGATTTATCCAATAGGTTTTCCCATCAAGTCGTGTAACTTTTATCATACGCTACATTTTGTCCTTACCATTGTTAGCTGTCAAGCAGAATCAAGAATTTACTGACTCTTCTTATCTATCGGCAAAAGCAAATAAACTGTTTAGACACAAATTTCAAATATTTATAATATGATTTTGTATTAATATCACAAAAGAAAAACTTGTACAAATACTATTTTTTCTGTCTTCAATTCCCCTTAGAGGGGAG
>JAILNT010000369.1 GCA_024691265.1 Treponema sp.
CTGTGCCGTACTTGATATTTCGCTTTCATACGTTGCCAAAATACTATCAAAGTATTTTTCAATGGCAATTTTATCTTCCTGTTCAAGTGCGTTAAAATCAAGGAACCAATTGCCATCTAAGAACTTTAGGGCATCCTCTAATCCAAGTTCCGAATGCAAAGCTCCAATTATTTTACCTTTATAAAACTCGTCAACACCAGCCTGATCAAGTGCATCTGAAAGATTTATCTGACTTAATGTATCATCATATTCTTTATATATCTCATTTAACTTTGCTGTAGCTTCGATTGTTTTATTCAGATTATCAAGGCTACTCTGAGCATGTCTTTCCTGCTCATTATACGAGTCAAAAAGAACCTGACTATTCTTTGCGTACTCGCCCAAATCTTGATACTATTGGAAGTTAACTCTATTATCTTCTTCTTTAAGATAACCTCTAAGGCTTTCAGCAGCGATATCATAATTCGTACCAATGGTTAAGATATATCCACCATATTCATCCGTACTCTTTATTAAGCCAGGATATGCTTCGCCTAATTGTTTGGTTATGTTAAGGTATTCCGCATAATCTTCATCCGAAAGAGTAAGATTCTTATTGGTAAGTGTATCTACACCTTTAGCTAGAGTTTCATATGAATCCGCAACATTATTTACAAGTTCTCTATGCGAATCTAAAGAAGACTCAAGCTTATCATACTTTGAATTAAAGCTTGATATTGCTTCGTTTGCTTCCTCGACTGTTACAGTCAAATGATCAAAAAGTGCATATGTTCCTGCAATAGCTGCACCTATAGCTATTATGTATGGGGCATATGGAGCTAATATTCCAAGTAAAGAACCCATTGAACTTGTGATTGCACTTAATGTAGGGAAGAGTATTTTTAAGACTCCTACAAGTGAACCTGTTCCCTTAGTTATATTATTTATAGCTGTAAGAATCTCCGGTAAATTTATTCCTATGTTTGTTAGTATTTTACCGGATTTACGCATTAGTACAATAAGAGAACCTAGTACAGCTATGCTCCCAGTAGACCCAAGGGTTTTTACTATTCCAGTCAGGAAGTTAATAAATCCTGTAGCAATTTCAATTACTTTATTAATTGTTCCAGTTTCAAGCAAATAATGAAAGAGTTCCTGTACTGCATTTTTAAATTGTTCTATATGTCCAAGGATACTTTCAAGATATTTATCGTTTTCTTCTAATGCAGAATTTGCAGAATTTAATGATGAATCATCAAATACATTTTTGAGTATGTCAGGATTTTGAAGAATTGAAGCTGCAATATTAGCACGATTCTTTCCGGCTATTGTCTCAAGCAAGAGATTCAAATTGTTTGTGCCTAGCTTTTTATCTGATTCTATTATCTTGTCATATAATTCAGCTAAGCCAAGCATTATCTCATATGTTGATTTATAATTTCCATTATCGTCAAGGATGTCAAATCCCTTGCCATTTTCGCTTGCAGCCTTAGTTGCATCCATAATAGTGGCTCTGAGTTTAGATTGAGTCATTATCATATCATCTGTCTCTTCTCCTAATTCCTTAAGAGTTTCAGATGCTTCTTTTGTACCTGTAAGTCTTAATGCAATTGTACGAATGCCATTTCCAACTTTATCTGGATCTTGAACTACAACATTACCAGCAGTTATTAGTGCAATCGACTCATCAATGTCATTTGAAGCAGTAACAAGTGCCGATGCTGAGTTCTGAAGTGCAGTAGCTATTCCGTCTGTAGAGATACTGTAGTTATTACCAATTTCATTTAATCTATCTACAATATCCATTTTTTCAAGATCAGAATAAGCAGAAGCCATAGAAATAAGTGCATCAGTTGCTTCACTTATAGATTCAAACTCAGAAACATTCATGAGTACATTAGCAACTTTTGCAGATTCAGCTGCATCAGTTAAAGACTCACCTAATCTCATGAAGTCAGCAGTTGATTGTTGTAATTGTGTAGAAGTTACACCAATCTGGTCAGCAATATTAAATGAAAGATCCTGATATTTTTGTAATGAAGATAAGGACTCATCACTAACCTTACGCATTTCTGTAAGGGCAGTATCTAGTTCTATTACCGCACTTGCGACTTCTCTTATATATCTAATAATATCCTGCCAACTTAAAAGCTGAGCAAGAAACTTAGAATCCATATCATCAAGTCGTTGCGATATGGTATCAAGTGCATTTCTACCTTCTTGTCCAGTTTTCCTTGCAGCCTGCTGAATTTCAAGGAATCTAGCATAAATATCTTTTAGTCTATCTGAAGATACACCTTGTTGTAATTCATCTGATAACCTTTGAAGCTCTATTCTAAACTTTAATGAAAGAGCAGTATTCTTTTCAAGATATTGGCTTATATTATTGCTAATATTCTGAACTGATACTTCTTTGGCTCCTTTTTCAAGTTTGTCAAAGAAATCGACAACCTGCCCTTCAAGATTCCATATTTCTTTTCTGGCTTCTTCTGTGCTAAGATCAATAGGATGATTGCTGAGTTGATTGATTATGCTTTCTACTTTACCTAATTCAGTAGATGTTTTTGTTAACTGTTCCCCATTGAAAAAGAACATGTTAGGATTAGCACTTATAGCTTTTATTTGCTCTGCGTAATTTTGAATTCGCTTATCAATTTCCGCATTAGCAGATTCTGCGTTAGAAGTAAAAAACTTATCAGCTGCTTGTCTTGCTGTATCTAAACTTTTTGCAGTACCTTCTACAGCTATAGAATACTTGCCAATACCTTTAGTTGCCTGCTCCCATTCAGAACGGAGTTTATTTAACTGTTTTTCTTCGGTAGCAGTTATTGTTTTAGATGACTCTTTTTTTAGTAATGAGTAATACTTTTTTGCTTGCTTATATAAATTGTTATAAGCGGCAGTAGCAGTCTTATTTTGATTATCATAAGATTGCGCTTCATTTTTGCCTGTGGCTTTTTCAACAGCTCGTCTTATTTTCTGTTCAGCTTGTAGGTTCTTTTCTCTAGCAACTTCTTCTTTGGCGAGTCTCTTAGCCTCGGCATCGTCTATAGCTTTCTGTATTTTCTGTTCAGCCTGAAGATTCTTCTCTCTTTCAGATTCTTGCTTTGCTACTCTTTTGGTTTCTGCATCATCAATGGCTTTCTGTATTTTCTGCTCAGCCTGAAGGTTTTTCTCTCTAGCAGATTCTTCTTGTGCGATTCTTTTAGATTCTGCATTGTCTATAGCTCTCTGAATCTTTTGTTCTGCTTGAAGATTTTTTTCTCTAGCAGCCTCTTCTTTGGCTATTGTCTGTATTTCTGTATTCGCAATGGCTCGTCTAATTTTATGTTCTGCTTGAAGATTCCTTTCACGTTCAGCATCAGCCTTGGTCATTTTAGTGGTTGTTTCTGAAACAACAGATTGTTCATGTTCCAAGGACTGTTCTCTAGTTTTAGCAGCTTCCTCTACAACTTTTGTTTCAGACACAATCGCCTTTGCTATAGCCTCTGTCGTTTCAGATGAACCCAAAGTTACTGATTTTACTTGTTCTGATATGCTATCAGCAAAACTTGCAGGATCACTAACTTTTCCTTCAACCTCTATTTGTGCAGAAACAGTAAGCTGTTCAGTTACCTTATTAGCAAATTCAACTGGGTCTACTTCTGGTTCTACTTTTACAGAAGCTGCTTTTGATTCATCGCTAGTAGACGTTTCAAAATTTTTATTTTCACTTGTTGCACTAGAAATTGCAGTTTCAATTTTATTTATTCGAGAACGTTGTTCTTCAACATCTTCCTCTGTTACGAGTTCAAAATCATAATTTTTAAATTTTTTAGCAGCCTCTTGAACAGACATAGAAATATCTGCTAATGAATCATCCAAATTGTCATA
>JAILNT010000372.1 GCA_024691265.1 Treponema sp.
TGATATTGTAGTACTATGAATTTCATAGAATTTAACGATGTATCTTTTTCTTATCCTCCTGTAGAGGACGATTTTGATGAAAATGGAAAGCAAATAATTCCTTCTCCTATACTTGAACATTTTACAGCAACATTTCCTTCAGGATTTGTATCTTTAATAGGTCCAAATGGGAGTGGAAAATCAACCTTTATGCTACTTGCCAGTGGTCGGCTATCACCTGATACCGGCTCCATAAGCCTTATGGGAAAAAATCTTGCAAATATCCCTGGAGAAACAAAAAACATGTTCGCTTCAGTAATATATCAGAACATGGAATTTGAAACAGAGGAAAAAGTAAAAACACTCCTCTCTCAGGTATATACTTCAGGAACATTACAAGGAAAAGCAAAAGCAATATTAGATGAATCAAAAGACCTTTTAGCAGAAGTTATAGAAGTATTTGAACTTGAAGCTGTGTTAGAGCATAAACTCACAGGTATAAGTAAAGGAGAATTACAAAGAGTACTCCTTGCTTTTAGTATCTTATATGGATCTGTGTCAGTATTTATGGACGAACCTCTTTTTGCAATGGAATATTCTCAAAAAGAAAAAGCATTAGCTTATCTAAAAGCATTCTGCAAAAAAACTGGAACATCAGTTTATATAAGCATGCATGAATTAGACCTTACAAAAAAATTTGCTGATAATGTTCTTTTATTCTATCCAAATCATAACATGACTTTTGGCAGCGTAGACGAAGTTCTAGATGAAAAAGACCTAGAAAAAGCCTACGGAGTGCCATTAGCCTTATTAAAAAAGGGAGAAGAATATACAAGAAAAAACCTTCAGGAAGTGGCACAATCAATAAAAGAAATGAATGATGCACTTGCTAAAGGTTCAAAAGATTAAAAAGGAGCTTCATCAGGATTGCGGGCAAGTTTTATACCACTGTCTTGCAATCCTTTAATAGCATCACAATCAATATCTGCAATCTCAAAATCAAAAACATCAAGATTTGATATAATTCTTTCTTTTGTGACACTCTTTGGTAAAGGTAAATAACCTCTTTGTAAACTCCATCTAATACAAATCTGTGCTATAGATTTCTTGTATTTTTCAGAAAGACTTTTCATAGTCTCATTATCAAAAATAGCACCTGTTCCCAATGGGCTATAAGCTTCAAGCAGCATTCCATTTTTCTTGCTGCATTCACAAACAGCATCTTGAGTTTGACCCGGACAAAGTTTTATCTGATTTACAACAGGCTTTATTTCAGCAGTCTTTAAAAGAGCTTCTATATGATGCTCACAGAAATTACTTATACCTAAAGACTTTATTTTCCCAGCCTTTACAGCCTCTTCCATAGCTCTCCAGCTTTCAGCATTTTTTTCTTCCCAACAATCTCTAAAAGCAAGAGGATTAGGCCAATGGATAAGATATAAATCCATATAATCAAGTTTTAAAAGTTGTAAACTTTTATCTATCGCTTTTTTTGCACTCTCATAACCATGGTCTGCATTCCATAGCTTTGATGTAACAAAAAGATTTTCTCTTTTAGTATTAGAACCTGCAATAAAATCAGAAATAGCTTTACCAATACTTTCTTCATTGCCATAAGCTGCAGCTGTATCAATATGATTATAACCGGCTTCAAGGGCAACTTTTACAGCATTGTAACAGCTTTCCCCATTTTCAGATTGCCATGTACCAAAACCAAGACAAGGAATCTTTTCTCCATTAGAAAGAAGATATGCATCTGTGGCTGCATTAAAATTAATAGAATTGCTCATAAAACAATTCTAGCATAGTATATTAACTAGCTCAAACAAAAAAACAGTGAAAGTAAACTGTTTTCAAAATACAGAGAACTTTCACTGCTTTATACAATGCAAATATTACAATTTAGTATAAGAACGAACTATAAAGATACCATCTTTCAAAGTGTTTCCCTTTACATTATTCATTCCAGGCATGTCAAAAGAAGAAATAAAACCTTTTATTTCAAGCTTTTCACCAACAAGCTTTTCTAAATCCTCAAGCTTAACCATAATAGCTTTTTCTCCACCCATAGGAGGCATAGCATTTTTTGAAGCCATACCGTCTTTTGGAGGCATTCCGCCGCCCATAGGAGGCATACCGTCTTTTGGAGGCATTCTCTTTTTATCATCTCCACCTTCATTCATCATTTTAGGTTCTGGCATAACTTCAAGAGTATACTCTTTTCCATCATCAGTAACAAAACCTACAGCTACATTCGGACTACTGGCATAAAGCTTTATCTGACCTTTCAAAGTTACCATAGCAGGCTGTTCTTTCTTCTCATCATTCCTTACAGGATATACAGAAGCTTTTCTTTCCATAGAAGTACCAACAAGCTTACCGCCTCCAGGGAGTTTATAAGTTTTTCCTTTTAACGCTTTATTCCCAACAGAATCCTTATTGTAATATAAAGTGTAGCCATTTGAATTAATATTTGTAAACTTCTTGTTGTCATCACTCAATAAGTCAACATAACTATCAGCTGTTAATGTTACAGAAGCTTTTTTAGAAAGAGAAAGATCAACAGCTCCAGAACTTGCATTTATAGTACCTGTATAATCTGTTCCATCATTAAAAAACAATGAAATGCTACTTATACCATCGCAAATAATATCACCTGAAAGCTTTTGGTTTGAAGCAATAAAAGTTAGTTCTCCTCCATTAGCACCAACTTTTCCCCAACCTCTTTCACTATTATTTCCAGATGACTTTATAAGTACATTTGAGCCATAATTAATATCAGAATTACTTATATCAATCTTAGCCTTTGTATTTGTAACATAGAAAAAAGGACCTTTCGAAGAAGTTGAAAGATTACAATTTTTAGCAGTAAATACACTTGTACCAATATTAGCATCTCCACTAAAACTCTGATACAACATAATTCCCTGACTTCCAGCACCAGAAAGCTTACAATTATCAATAGAAATACTATTTTTACCTTCGATTACTGCAATTTCAGAAGTAGAAGCATTTCCTTCAATATTTTTAACAGTTATATTTCCAGTTGAATAAATAACAGGAGAACCTTCTCCTTCAGTGCGAGCTACTCCTCCATCAACAAAAATAGAACCTTCTCCTCTGTCTGTTGCAAATGCAGCACAATGAGCCCCCTTAGTAGCTATATCTACATTTTTAGCAGTAATCGAAGCTCCATATGTAGCATCAAGACCTCTTGAAGAATCAGCACTAGTTCTTATTTTTATATTTGAAGCATTTATAAGAGAGCCTTTACCTGTTGCAAAAACAGCGTTAGCACCTTCGGCAGAGCTTTCTATTTCAGCATTTTGTAAAACAATAGAGCTTGCAGAAGAAGCTACGACAGCTGCATTAAGACCGTAAAAATTACTCTGTCCAACATTGGTAACATCACCAGAAAGCTTTCTAAGTTTACCATTTATAAATGCAATCTTTCCTCCATTTTTAGCCAAAAGAACAGATTCATCAGCATTAGAACTTTCTAAATCCTTAGATTTCAAAGTCTGCATATCTTTACTAGATTTTCCATCAACAATATAAGAAGCAATAAGATTAGCTTCTTCTTCATCTTTTACAGTTCCAAATTCAGGTTCTCCCATCATTTGAGCAGAAACAAAAGGAATTGCCAACAATGATATAGCAAATGAAGCCGGGATTAATCTAACAAATCCTCTATA
>JAILNT010000409.1 GCA_024691265.1 Treponema sp.
AAAGAGAACTTCGCAGGGCTCTTGCTACTAAAAATACACTTATTCAGCAGACACGAAAAACTATTCTAGATCCTATTTGGAAATCTATTATGGATAATAAGTCTTATGAGCCTGATGAAAGAAATATTTATATGCTCATGACTGAGAAGTTTGTAAACAGGTTAGGAGCATTAAACTGGTATATTATTACTAAATTTGTAAAAGATGAAAACTTTTCTCAAATATTAAATGTTTTAAGATTGAAACTTGTTGAGTATATGGAAAAATCAAGAATTGCAGAATATAGTTCTTTGATGGTTATGGAACTTGCAGCAAATAATGAAAATTCCAATATAAAAAAAGAAGCAAAAGCTATTTACAATGATGTTGATAATATTAATAGTCTTGTTCTTGATCACTCAATAAGAGAAAAGATTATTCAGATTCTAAAGCAGAAAAAAGAAATGATTTATATTTCTTGGAAGCTTGGTGGAAGTTCTTCTGCATTAGGAAAGCAGAATAGATTGCAGATTACTCTTTATAATAAAGACGATGAATTCCAGGAAGTAAAAGAAAGCATTGAATCTAAGATGTCTGCTGACTTAAACAAGAAATCTTTGATAGATTTTTATCAGAATTCTCAAGATGGTGATGGGCAGGATTTGGGCTTGTACTATCTTACTTATTTGGACGATGCCTGTAAAAAGGTTAATGTTAGATTTGAATCTATTGTAAATCAGTTTTCATCTAGCGATTTAACTGTTATTAATCTTATTTTCCATTTTTAGATGTTATTAAGGTTTTTTGCAGTATTACTTATTTGCATTTTATTTTCTTGCAGCAATTCACTTCCTGATATTGAGGATTTAACAGCTATAACAGTGTTTGATTTTAATACTGCTAAATCTACTCCTCAAGTCAGGTTTTCTGTTTTTGTAGAAACTTCTGAAAATGTTCGTAGAGCAGATTCTATATGTGTTTCTTTTCTTGAAAAGACTATCTCTGATGATAAAATACAAGCTGCAGATATTGATTCTTCTTATGAATGGCATGTGAATAATCCTGAGCTTATTGAATATTCAAAAAAGAATTTTCTAGGCTATTCTAATTTTCAGGGATTAATCAATGGTAAATATAATTTTGAATATTATAATGTTGATGGTAAGACTTGTAATTTAGATTTTTCTATAAATTATCCAGAAGAGTTTTTATCAAGCACAGCGGAAGATTTCCCTGATATAATGACAGATTCCTATACTGAAAAAATAGCTGTTTATTCTGTTAATGGTACTTTACTTTATTTTGGTAAAAAGGAATCATCTTGGAAACGTCTTTCTGCAATAAAAAGAAAATATCCTGATGCTGCTTATTTTAGAATATGTTATGCTAACAATTCTAATAATTATGTGTGTTTTATGCCTTCTGAATCATTGGAAAAGGAGGCGGAAAATACAAGTGAAGACGGAGAAGTGAATTAAATATAGAAGTTGCTTTTGCAATATGGAGGTTATGTTTGGAAGAGCTTACAGAGAATAAGAAATTAAGAGCTATCCATACATTTGTATTGAGAGCTGGAAGAATGACAGATGCTCAAAGAAATGATTATGCACAATTATCTGAAAAATGGTGTATACCTTTTGCTGAAAAGAAATTAAATTACAAGGATATTTTTGGAAATGACAATCCTGTAATTGTTGAAATCGGTTTTGGCATGGGACAGGCTACTGCTATTATTGCAGCAGAAAATCCAGATATAAATTATATTGGTCTTGAAGTTCATAAGCCTGGGGTAGGTCGTCTTTTAGGAGAAATAAAAAATAGAGGTTTGAAGAATCTTTATATAATAGAACATGACGCTATGGAAGTTTTGGAATATATGATTGATGATGCTTCTGTAGATGGCTTTCATATATTTTTCCCAGATCCATGGCCAAAGAAAAAGCATCATAAAAGACGCCTTGTTCAGCGTCCAAGAACAAATTTGCTTGCAAAGAAATTAAAGCAGGGTGCCTATCTTTATATGGCTACCGATTGGGAGCCTTATGCTGAATTTGCTTTAGAAGAACTTAATCAAACTGAAGGTCTTTATAATAAATTTGACTCTTTTGCTCCTCATCAGGAATGGAGACCAGAAACTAAATTTGAGTCTAAGGGCTTAAAAGCAGAGCACAAAATAAATGAATTATATTTTCTAAAAAAATAGATATAAAATCGAGGTCGTGACATGTCAATGGAACTTTTTGGAGATACAGATTTACGTATTGCAGAACTTGAAAGTCTTATTAAAAAATATCAAGCTTCATATTATAACGGAGAAGCTGAGATATCTGATGCAGAATTTGATAAGCTTTGGGACGAAC
>JAILNT010000035.1 GCA_024691265.1 Treponema sp.
CTTTGATGATAATCCTAGTTCAGAAGACTCTAACAAAACAGAAAGCTTCAGTTGTTTCTGTATCAGTCAAAAAGTCTCCTAATGGAATCTCTTCTGATTGTAAATCGTCTTCTGTATTAATAGAATTAAGGTCAAAAGCAGGAAGTTCTGTATTGTCCGATTCAGAATTATCTGTTACAGAGTTTTCTGTTATAGCATTGTCTGTATCAGTAATTTCTGTGCTTTCAAGTTTTTCATTATCGTCTGTTTCAAAATTTGTATCTGAGAAATCTGGTAAATCAAAATCATTATCTGATGAGTCTGATGTTTCATTAGTATTAGACTCATTAGAGCTATCATCTAGTATTGTATCAGAAAAATCCGGCAAATCGAAATCGCCTGTATCAGAATCTGAAATTGCCAAATCACTTATATCAGGTAAATCATTTATTTCAGCATTAGAATTATTTGTATCATTAGTTAATGCATCGTTTAATGTGTTATCAGAATCTATACTAGATATGTTATCAACAGTATCATTATTGCTGTCGTTAGAAATATTTTCTGTATTATTTGAATCAAAGTCTTTATCATTTTCAGATATATCAGATTCTTGTGTCATATCAGAAGGATTCTTTTTTACCCATACGCCATATTCGTCAAGTTCGTCTTTCTTATCACCGGAGTCCATCATACTTTCCTCTCATATAACCTAGTTCTATCATAATCATCGGCAAAAATCATCTTTTACAATATATAATTTATATCTTTCAGATGAATCTACTATCAATTATATCATAACATTTTTATTCAGAAAATGCTAAACTTTGCCGATGATTTTTATATTATGGAAAAAATGCGATTTTTGCTTGCAGCGTGTGCTGGTACTCTTATATACGTCATAGTTTCTCTTTTAGGGGGTAAAGATGGAGTGTTTGCAGGTAAACAGCTTGAAGAACAAAAGCATATAATTGCTTTACATACAGCAGAAATCCAGAAAATAAATGATGAACTCACCTTAGAAAATTTAGCTTTACAAAAAGATAAAGATGTTGTTGCAGCCTATGCACATCAGCTTGACTATATTGCAGATGGTGAGAAACTTATCAAAATTAATGGCTTAACCCATAAAAATATTGCTTTAGGAAATACTGCTGGTACTATAATGCTTCGTAAAGAGATTTTCTATTTACCTGAATGGGTTTGTAAGCTTTGTGGTGTAACTGTCTTTGTACTTGTTTTGCTTATCCTTATATTAACAGATGTTGCTAAAGAACCTGCTGGAGCAAAAAGACAAGCTAGATCATTTATAACAAATCTTAAGCGGTCAGGAACTTCAGGAGTAAAATCTGTTCCAGTTGGTTCAGTTTCTTGTTCTGCCTCAGCTTCATCTCCTGTAACTTCGACATCTTCTTCATCTGTGCTTTCTAAAAGTATAGTTTCTTCTAAAACTTCAAGTTCTATAAGCTCTAAAAGAAAAGCTTTACCAAAGCAAAGAACTACAATGTCTGGATTACCAGTTTATGATATGCAATAATACTATTAGTTTTTAGTTTTATTCTCTCTAAATTTTAAATCTAGTATGGATTATTCATCTCAAAATATATATAAATGTATTTTGAGGTATAAATATGTATTGTTTGAAATCTAGTGAAGATTCAAAAAATCTTGTAGTTTCCTGTTTACGTGAAGGAAAAATTGTCATTTTACCAACTGATACTGTTTATGGTTTTTCTGGTATTGTTAATAACTCTTATAAAACAGATGATGCAATTAGAACGATAAAGGGTAGAAGTGAATCAAAACCTCTTATACAGCTTTTATCTTCAGCAGAAAAACTTTCTCTTTATACAGATGATAAAATTCCTACTGAAATTCTTTCAAAATGGCCTGGAGCTTTAACAGTCATTGTAAATGTGAAAAAAGAATTAATAGAAAAAATGTCTATGCCTACGATTGCATTTAGAGTTCCTGGCGATAAATGGCTTCGTGATATAATAGAATGCTGTAATGCTCCAATTTATTCAACAAGCGTAAATAAAAGCGGAATGCCTGTATTAGATGAAATTGAGAACATAAAGAAAGTATTTGGAAATGATGTCGATTTGATTGTTGATGATGGAGATAAAAAGGGAGCCTTGCCTTCAACACTTGTAAAAATAGATAGTGATGGAAGTGTAAAAGTTTTA
>JAILNT010000043.1 GCA_024691265.1 Treponema sp.
CCGCTATGCTTTGATACGGTTCAAGTAAAGAAGATTGCTAATTATGGCTTTAATGTCATCCGCCGCGATGGAACAGATATCACTTCTAATGTCGCGATAGATAAAAATTCTGTTGTTATTCATTGTGTAGAATCCCCTATAAACAGTAAGCTTCGCTATGGTGTTAATGGTGAATTCCTTAAAGGTGGTCGCAATCATGGTCCAAGAGGCAATTTGCGGGATTCGGAGAGTTCTTTACAAAATTGGTGCTTGTTGTTTGAACTGGTGGCCTGAAATAGCATGGATGCCATTTATTTTCAAACTTTTATTAATATTTTGTGTTTTTCGGTAAAATTTAGCATGAAAGTTTGCTTTTATTTCCGAAAATCACTATATATGCAGAGTTTTGGAAACAGAATCGTAAAAGATGGTTTTTTTGACCTTTAGAGAGCGGATGTACCCGATGGGGTGTTTTAACATCAATCAGGTGTTGTTATGGGAAAAAGATTTTGACCGTAACAATTTGACTCGTTGGTGTAAAAAGGGGCTGCTTGAAAAGCTTCGTAATCAGTATTATGCATTTCCAGAATATCATCAGATGCCTGATTTCTCTCGATATGTGGCAAATCGCATATATTCTCCATCCTATATAAGTTTGCATTCAGCTCTATCATTTTAAGGGATTATACCAGAAGAAGTTGTACAACTGACGAGTGTTACCACTCTTAAAACGGCCAAATTCAAAAACTCATTTGGTACATTTCATTATCAGAATGTAAAAACCAATTTGTTTTTTGGATATGAAATTAAGATGATGCAGAATGGTCGAGGCTTATTGTTTGCTACACCCGAGAAGACTCTTATCGACTTACTGTATTTAAATTCATACTATAAAACGGAGCAAGATATGGAAGAGCTTCGCTTGGATGAAGATTTTATGCATGATGAATTCAATAATGACCGGTTAGTTAATTATCTGGCAAGGATAGATAATAAGAGTTTAGAAAAGAGAGTAAAAACATTAATGAAAGTATATGATTTATGATCGATCTGGAATATATTCGCAGTTTCTTTCCTTTAACGATCGCTAAGGAGAGTCGTTTTGATAGATATATGCTTAAGGAGTATCTGCAGCTATTGATTCTTGACTATTAGGTAAGACTCCCTATGTAAGTAAGGTGTCGTTTATTGGTGGTACTAATTTACGACTGATTCAAGGGATCGATCGCTTTTCAGAATATATTGATTTTGATTGCAAGGACCTGAGTAATGAGGAATTTATAGCAATGACTGATAGTGTCGTAAATTTCCTGAAGCAGAACAATATTAATGTGGAGACTCGTGACAAGCCTAATCCTAATTTGACAGCATATCGAAGGAATCTCTATTTCCCGCAGATGCTTTTCAATCTCAATTTGACTGGACATCGTGAGGAACGTTTGTTACTGAAGATTGAAGCTCAGGATCAAGGCATAAGATATCAGCAGGAGATTGCAACAGTTAATCGAATGGGCTTCTTTTTCAACATCCAAACACCTCCAATAGATGTTCTCTGTGCTATGAAGTTTGCTGCTATTCTGGCGCGCCAGAAGGGTAGGGATTTCTATGATGCGATATTCCTCTTGGCTAAAACAAAACCCAATATGGAATTTCTTCAAGCGCGTGTGGGTATCAACTCCATTGAGCAATTGAAGTCTGTAGTTTGTGATAGATTGAAGGAAATAGACCTGAATCAAAAGAAACGAGATTTCCAGCATTTACTCTTTAATGAATCTAATGCAGATAGGATCCTATCATTTAGAACTCTAATTTATAGTTTATGATAGAGTTTCATGTTTTTTAATCGTTGAGGTTAATAATATAGGTGATTTTTTTGAAATGTAGTGAATTTGAATGTGGTTCCATTGTTAAGTATTATAACTCCAGTCTTTAATGTTGAGTCATATCTTGATAGATGTGTTCAAAGTATTGTGCTTCATTGCTACTCCTTATTTTCCCTCTCCCTCCCCTTAAAGTGACAACTATTTCTAGCTTAAGTCACGTTTTACGTGAAAAATTTCCTCAAAAAGAGTGATTCCCTCTTTTTTTTTGTACCTTTGCCATGTCATTGATTATTTTGCTTGTTTTGAAATGCAGCGCTAAGGCAAGTGAATAACTGATATGGCAAGGTTTGGGCTAATTTTTAGTTCAGACACTTATAAACAAAGTCAAACTAAAGTGCTGCAGAATTTAGCCCCATTAAAAAAATATATGATTTGGTGGGGATTATATTGAAAACTTATAAAAAAGTAGGAACAAATTCTATGAATAATAGTAAAATAATTGTATGTTGTCACAAAAATGCTTTATTAAAGCAGTCTGATAGTTATATTCCGGTGCATGTTGGGAAAGCTTTGACTGGCGAAGATTTTGGACTAATTGGAGATAATACAGGTGATAACATAAGTCTTAAAAATACTAGTTATTGCGAGCTAACAGGAATGTATTGGGCTTGGAAAAATCTTTCTGGCGTCGATTTTATAGGTTTGTGTCATTATAGGCGTTATTTTGACTTTAATCATTATGGAAGAAAAGTCTTTCCAGCAACAACTATTAAAAAAGGCTCTTTAGATGAAGTTAATGTCGAGATAGATGAGTCTAGTATAGATTTTTTGAATAGAGGAGGGGTTATACTGGCAAAGTCTATGCATTTTTATACATCGAACTATTTTCAATATTGTGAGTGGCATAATGGAAGTGATATAAGATTATTATTTGATTTGATAAAAAGGACGCAAGAACCTAAATATGTCACGGCTTTTTATAAGTCCATATTTCAGAGCAATATATTTCATCCATATAATATGTTTATTATGAGTTGGCAACAGTTTGATAATTATTGTAATTGGCTCTTCCCTATATTAAGGATGATTGAGGAAGAAATTGATATTACAGAGTACTCGCAATATCAAAAACGTATATATGGATATTTTGCTGAAAGATTACTAAACGTCTATGTAGAAGCTGAGAAATATAAAGTAAAAGAGATCCCGGTATTAATGCTTGATGATGAGACGAATTTGTATGATAAGTCTTACGTTAAGTTCTTTTTAAAAAGGTGTATGCGTGACTTTGCTTTTAGTGTTTTGAGATATACTATTTAATTGTAAGGGTGTAAACTTTTCAGTATACTTTTATTCTATATGTTGAGATTCAGTCATTCAATTGAACGCCTTGTTACTAAGCAGGTTTAGATTCTTAATAATACGGTTATGATCTATTTTATTTTTGAAATGTAGTGAATTTGAATATGGTTCCATTGTTAAGTATTATAACTCCAGTCTATAACGTTGAATCATATCTTGATAGATGTGTTCAGAGTATATTATGTCAGTCTTATTGTAATATTGAGTTAATTTTAATTGATGATGGTTCAACTGATAGCTCATCAAAAAAGTGTGAAGAATGGGCTAGAAAAGATAATCGTATTATTGTTATTCATAAAGATAATGGTGGTGTTAGCTCTGCGAGGAATGCTGGATTGGAAAAGGCTAGTGGGGAATACCTTACTTTCGTAGATCC
>JAILNT010000044.1 GCA_024691265.1 Treponema sp.
ATAAGATTGCAAATTATAGTCTTGATATCTCAGATTATCTTTCTAATCTTTCAGATGTATCTAATGCAGGTTTTTCAGGTGAATCTAATAGTGAAACTATTGATATTCCAAGCGTTGATTTAACTAAAAGCGTAAATGCAACAGTTACAGGAGGACAGCTCTCCTCTGACTATGCAAACACTCCTATTTCTGTAAGTAATTTCCCTGTTACATTTTCTGCAACAGTTCCTTTAGATAATTTCCCTGCTATTATAGAATCTATTACTATTGGTGAAGGTTCCTTTTCTGTAGATTCTGATAAAGATGGGGTTGCTATTAATATAACTTCTTTTTCTATAAATGGAACTGAATATGAAAAGACAGGTGATAATTTATATTCTTTAGAAGGTCTTACAATTTCAGCTTCAGATTCTCTTGAAATTTCAGGAAATGCAAAAGTAACCTTAGGAAATGTATCTCTTTCTTCAAGTGGTTCAGGTCTTGCAGTTCCTCTTAAAACAGAGCTTTCTGTAAAAAAAGCAACTACTGCTGTTGTAAATATTTCTGATGAATTACCAGAAATATCTTTTACTACTAGTCTTCCTGATTATGTTACAGCGGTTAATAATGCTACAGCTTCTTTGAAACTTTCTATGAAGAACGGTCTTCCAGAGGGAAATGATATAGCTTTTGCTCTTAGCTCTAGTGCGATGAATATTAATTCATCTAATACATTTACGGCTGCAGCTACAGAGGAAAGTTCAAAAATATATAGCTCCACATCTGCATTTACACTTTCTTCTAGTTCTTCTATAAATATGGCTGCTGCCTTTTGTATTGGAGGGGTAAATGCAAAGGAAAGTGCTGTTAGTTTAAGCAATATCGAGTTTGGTAAATCCTATAGCATTTCTTACACTCTCTATGCTCCAAATATAACTTGGGAGTCTATATCAGTTGATGCATCAAGTTTAAGCACTATGATTTCCTCTACTGACTCATCTGGAAAATTGTTAGAAAATCTTAATATAGCTGATATGTTAAATGATGTGAAAGATGGTCTTTCTGATGATTTTGCAAATGTTAAATTGCCAGATATACCTCTTTATATGTATGTTGTAGCACCTCAAGTTTTATCAAGTAGTTTTAGTGTTAATATAGGTTTAACTGCAACATATGAAGCTGAGGGAAATACTTATTCTAATAAATCTCTAATAGGAACTTCTTCTGGTTTAAAGAATTCTTATCCAACTATTCTTGAGTATGGAGAATCTATTTGTACATTGTCGTCTGATGACTTTGCATCTACGGCTTCTGTAGTTTCAAATAGTTCAAGTGGTGCTGAAGTTACTTTGGCAGAGCTTTTTAATAGCCGGGCAAATATTACTTCGCTTGATTATAGTTACTCTCTTTCAAATAGTCTTACTGGAACTTTTACAATTTCTTCTTCTGATTTGTCTGAAGCAAAAGCTATAGGTGTATATGCTTTGATAGATTTACCTTTATCATTTTCTGTAACAGACGAAGCTAGTATAGATGTATTGGGCTTTGTAAATAGTTCTGAAGAAGATAGTTCTGACTTATTTGGTCGTGACGAAGCAACAGATACAGAAGATATAGAAAACTATGCAAAAGCTATAGATTACGTAGAACTTAGGTATAGCCTCGATAATAAATTAATTTCTGGTCTTGAGGATTTGGATTTAAGTCTTAAGGCAACTTTGTATGATAATAGAATTCTTTCTGTAAATACAGAAGATGCCGGAGAAAATGAAAAAGTCATACGAATAGATGGCGAAGATATTCTTGATGCTGTAAAGACTTATCCGTTTAAGCCAAGATTGAATGTAGTTCTTCCTGAAGGCACTATTGCATTCTTGAGAGAAGGTCAGACTTTAGGTATATCTGCTGTCGTTTCTATAAAAGGCGATGGTGAAAATGCTGTTAAATTTGACTTTTAATTGAGAGGGAGGTCTGACATGAATAAGAGATTATTTGCAATCGTTGCGTTTTTTTTAATATCTGTATGTATTCACGCTGATATTGATAAATATCATCGCATTTTTGAAATTGGTTTTGATGCAGATGTATGGCTTTCAAATAATTATATAGGAATAGGTGATATTTTAACTAAGGATATCGTTATAGATGCTACTGATATAGCAGATAATATCGATTCTAAGGGACTTGTATTCAATCTTTTTGCCAGTGGAAAAACTTTTGCAAATTTAAATCTTCCAAAGATAAATATCGGCTTTTTTGCAGGTCTTTCTACAGAAGGTCGCTTTGGATTGGGGAAAGGTTTATTTGAATTTTTAGGATATGGCAACGATATTGATGAAGTAATAACTTTTGATGCTACTGCATCTGGTTCTGCTTTTGCAGAAATGGGAATGTCTTTTGGCATGAAAATTGACAGGTTCCGTTTTAAGGTAACTCCAACATATTTTGTTCCTGTTGTTTATCTTCCAGAATCTAGTGCTAGCGTTTCATTCCAGGCTAAATCTGATGGAAGTATAAGGGCAGGAAAAACTGATGGTACTTTAGGTAGCTATACTCTATATTCTGCAGTATCTCTTGATGAAGATGTTTCTGATGATGACAAGTCAAGTCAGTTTGAAGAAGCATTAAGCAAAAATGGTGGTTTTGATTTGAAGCTTGATTTTGAAATGGCTTTATTAAGAGGTCTTGATGTTGGTGTTACAACTACAATCCCTATTTTACCAGGAAAGCTTGATTATAGTATGACTCAATCTGTTACAGGTTATGCTGTAATTGATAATATACTCGATGGGCTTGTTGAAAATCAGGAAATTGACTACGACTCAGATTGTGATACTACTGATGCAGAATATGACGAAAAGGCTGGTTATAAAGTAAGACGTCCTTTGAGATTTGGATTACTAGCAGCATATAGACCTTGGGGAGATTGGTTTAGTCTTTATCCTTATCTAGGAATTGCAGCAAAAGGTATCTGGTCTGATGACAGCACAAAGGTTTTCCCTGAATATTCTATGAAGATGTCTTTGTCTTTGTTGGAAATATTAGGAACAAGCCTTTTCACTTCTTATCGAAGTCAGATTTTTGCACAGGGAGTTGGCTTTATGTTTAACACTCGTGTAATTGAATTTGATTTTGCTATTGCTTCTTGCAGTTCTAATTTTTTGCATAGTCTTATGCTTAATGGATTACAAGTATCTTTAGGAGCAAGAATAGGTTTCTAAAATAATATATTTTACATATATTACAAAAATGGGGTATACTTTTTTATATGATAGAGTTAGTAGTAAATCCTCGCAATGTTGCGGCAATCAGTGGAGCACTTAAAAAAATCACTGATATGGTAAAGACGGGTGCTGTTTCAAAGGATGATACTATCCATATCGTTCTTGAGCAGGGCATATATGAAGAGATTTTGAGCTACAATTTGTCTAATCCTCTTATAATGGAAGGAAAGGCTGGAACTAAAGCTGAAGACTGTGTAGTTAAGGCTGAAAATTGTGAGGCATTCCATAAGGATACAGAAAATAGAGCTGTGTTTGTTATTGGAATGAATGCTACAAAGGTTACACTTCGCAATTTTACTATTATAAATACTCATGAAAAAACTCTTCCTGATGCAAATCTTGGAAACCAGGCAGAAGCTTTGTGTTTTCATAATTATAAGGGAACTTTATTTGCTGAAGGAATGAGATTTTCTAGTCACCAGGATACAATTCATGTAAAAGGCTTCAGCTATTTCAAGGATTGTTATGTAGAAGGTGATATTGATTATATATGGGGTTATTGTGATTTAAGTCTTTTTGACCATTGTATTATTCACACTTTACAAGATAACAGAGGTGATGACCTTGTTTCTTATGTACTTCAAAGTCGTGCTATAAATGGTAAAAAAGGATTTGTATTTAAAGATTGTTCTTTCACCGGTGTCCCAAGAAAGACTGCAGGAATGTATATAGGACGTTCTGCAGGAACTGGTAAATATGATAGCGTGGACAGATGGGATAGCATTGCTCTTATAAATTGTACTGTAGATGAATGTTATTCTCCTGAATTCTATACTGATGAAGATGGAACAAGAAAGGTTTATCCATCTGGAAAGGCTCTTGTTGGTTGGCGTGAATATGGAACGAAAACAAGAAAGACAGATGGAACGGTAGAGATTTCTGATACATCTAAACGCTATTATATGAACTATGTCATGACAGACAAAGAGTATAAAGACAATTATTCTTCTTTGGATTTGATATTGGCAGGAACTCCTCTATCTTCGCAAAAATCCAAAAATTAACCGCATTACTTTCTTGAGAATTACTCCCTTATGCCTCACTATTGTTATTACATAAACAAAGTGATTGTGTAAGGGGTGTTTTTCTATGAAGGAAGTGACGCTTGATTCTTTTGGCGGTAAAGGCGATGGAGTTTTTGATAATACCGAAGCTTTTAAGAAAGCTTTTGACGAACTGCGTCATAATGACGGCGGAAAATTAATTGTAAAAGATGGTATCTGGGTTACAGGTCCTATTGATTTATATTCTGATACGGAATTATATCTTGAGAAGGGTGCTGTAATTTCATTTATATCAGATGCGATGCTATATGAGCCGGTTTATACTCGTTGGGAGGGTGTAAACTGTTATGCAATGCATTCTTGTATCCGTGCTTATAATCAGAGGAATGTTTCTATTACAGGTGAAGGTATTATAAATGGTAATGGAAAATACTGGTGGGATCTTAGAAATGCAAAAAGAGCTAGTGGACAAAAATCTCCTGTAGAGCCTTATGAGTTACGCCTTGCAGAGTTGAATCCAGGATATGAAAAACAGCCTGGTGGCGGTGGTGGTCGTGAAAATCAGTTTCTTAGACCTTGCCTTGTTGAATTTTCTGAATGTACAGATGTCACAATTGATGGCGTAAAGTTTATAAACTCACCTTTCTGGACAATACACCCTTTATATAGTAATTGGGTTTCATTTAGAAATATTACAATAGAAAATCCTAGTGACGCACCAAATACTGACGGAATCGATATAGATAGCTGTACAAATGTTACTGTTATCGGTTGTAATGTAAGTGTAGGTGATGATGGCATCTGTCTAAAAAGTGGTGCAGGTGCTGACGGTATAAAGAAAGCAAAACCTACAGAGCATGTTCTTGTAAAGAATTGTATCGTTAAAAATGCTCATGGCGGTATTGTTATTGGTAGTGAAACAGCTGCCGGTATTCGTCATGTGCTGGCAGAAAATAGTTCTTTCCCTGGTACAGACCGTGGAATCCGTGTAAAGAGCCGTCGTGGACGTGGTGGAGATATTTTTGACATCAAACTTAGCAGGTTAAATATGGAAAATAATCTCTGTCCAATCGCAATTAACATGTATTACAAATGCGGTATAACAGATAAAGCTTCTCCATTGTTCAGCTTGGATAAACAGCCTGTTACAGACGAAACTCCACGTATTCATGATTTAGAAATTACAGGTATAAAGGCAAAAAATTGTCGTGCTAGTGCAGGTTTTATAGTAGGATTGCCAGAATCTCCAATAGATAATCTTGTTATAAAGGATTGTGAGTTTTCTACAGATGAAAATTCTAATGCATCTCCTATGGATAGTGATATGTTCTACGGCTTACCAGAAGTAAATGTGAAGAGCTTTAGAATTAGAAATGCTCCAGGAGCTTCTTTTGAAAATGTAAAAATTGAAGGACCTAAAGACGTATTCATCTACGAATAACATTTTGATTATCTAATGATTTTAACCCTTTTTTATAAAGCTAAATCTCTCTATATAAAAGGGTTATTAACGTTTTTATGAGAATATGACTTTTTTGTGCTAATATATCCAAAAATCAGACTTTATTTTACCTTGTTAAGGGAACTTTAGTTTGTTATTATATTTTTAATATTTGCAGAAATACCGCTTTGACGGATTAAATTTAGGAGTTCATTATGGCAAAAGTAGTTACTTTTGGTGAATTGATGCTTCGTATTCAGCCTGCTGATTATTATCGTTTCGTTCAGGTTGACAGCATGACAACAACTTTTGGTGGTGGAGAAGCTAACGTTGCAGTATCTCTCGCTAACTATGGCGATGATGCTTATTTCGTAACAAAGCTTCCTACACATGAAATCGGACAGGCAGCAGTTAACTCTCTCCGCAAGTATGGAGTTCATACAGAATACATCGTTCGTGGTGGTCCTCGTGTAGGTATCTACTACAATGAGAAGGGAGCTTCTCAGCGTGGTTCAAAGTGTGTTTATGACCGTGCAGGTTCTTCTATTCAGCTTGCTAAGCCAGAAGAATTTGACTGGAATAAGATTCTTGATGGAGCTTCATGGTTCCATATCACAGGTATCACACCTGCTCTCGGACCAAACATGGTACAGGCTTGTATCGAAGGTTGTAAAGTAGCTCACGAAAAGGGAATCACAACATCTTGTGACCTTAACTATCGTGGAAAGCTTTGGACAAAGGACGAAGCTCGCAAGGCTATGACAGAAATTTGTAAGTATGTTGATGTTTGTATTTCTAATGAAGATGATGCTAATGATGTATTTGGTATCAAGTCTGAAGGAACAGATACAACAAAGGGTGAACTTAACAATGAAGGATATCTCTCAGTAGCTCGTCAGCTCAAAGAGAAGTTCAACTTCAAGAAAGTTGCTATCACTCTCCGCACATCTATCAATGCTAATCGCAATCTTTGGCAGGCTCTTCTTTATGTTGATGACAAAGACTATGCATTCTCTAAGCAGTACGACATGAACATCGTTGACCGCGTTGGTGGTGGTGATTCATTCGGTGGTGGACTTATCCATTCACAGCTCAAGGGTATGAATACACAGGATTCTATCAACTGGGCAGTTGCAGCTTCTTGTTTGAAGCACTCTATCATCGGAGATTACAACATGGTTTCTGAAGATGAAGTTAATAAGCTTGCTGGTGGAGATGGTTCTGGACGTATCCAGAGATAATCGCATAGCGGTATAATTCTTCTCTAAGAAAGGCTCCATTTCATTTGAAGTGGAGCTTTTTTTTATACATTACGGTTATAAATCTTTTTTACACTTTCTTTATTTAGATATATAAAACAGAATACGGCAATTAAATTTATCATAAAGAAAATTGAAACAACCAATCTTTTGTCGCTCACATTGTCACCCAAAAAACCTGATAGTGCTTGCCCAACTAAAGCTCCTGCCATAGTAAGCATGCTGAATGTTCCGTTAAAGCGACCTTTCTTTTCATCTGGTACATAACTTTGAGTTGAAGATATTCTTATGTTATAAGAAGTAACTCCAAGAATACCATCCATAAAATTAAATAAAAGCATAAATATAAAAGGCAGATAGTATGTTACTGCTCCTATTATCGATACTGTGATATAAACCAGTAGGGCAATAGAAAATTTCTTGCTTGAAGGAATCTTGAGTTTATAATGCAAAGAACCTCCGGCAATCCTTCCTATGAAAGTAGCAGCATAAATACACATAAAAATGTATTCACCGTTATTGAAGCTTTCCTTGAAATAAGGTAGCCCGATTATTTCAGTAGAGCTTGAGGCAAAACTTGTTATAAGAAAATAAAAGGTTATTGCCATAAGACCTTTGTCTTCTTTCAGATATTTAAATCCTTCTATAAGGTTTTGTTTGTATTGAGAAAAACCAAAAGCTTCATCATCTTGTTTTACATAATTTTCTTTTACATTGCTTATTTTTGTTTCCATAATTGCAGCAATTAAAAAGGTAACTGCATTTATTGCAAAAAGTGGAGCCATACCCGTTCTTTTATAGATGTAGATTGAAACAGGTATAAGAAAAGGTGGGATGCATTCTAGTGTACTTGAAACAGAATAAGCTTTAGTGAAATTCCCCTCGCTTATGAGCATTGGATAAAAGCTTTCGTACGCAACTGTGTAAACACTGTTTATTGCACCAAGTATTGCAGAAAAACATACTACAACTAAATAATCCAGATGATTTATAAAAGCTAAAAATGCAAGAAAGGCAAAGATTCCCGTAGAAATGAAATCAAGTGTATAGATTGTTTTTCTTCTTGAAAACTTATCTACAAAAGGACCTGCTAAGCTCGGTAAAATAAGCTGTGGAATAGTATAAAGAATCATGTAAAGAGCAAACATTAAAGTTGACTTTGTATAATCTAAAACAAATAGGCTTAAAGCAAAGTTTGCAATGTTATTTCCAAACATGGAAACTACAGAACCAATAGTTATGATAGTAAAATTTTTAGACCACAATTTTTGCATTCGAAAATGATATCAAATATAAATATATTTCACAACTGCAATTTAACTTAATTTTAAAATATATTAAGTTTATTAAAAAAAGGACATGCTAAGTTTTCTCTCAACATGTCCCTGCTATTTCCTTAAAAGATTATCATGAAATTAAAGCTTTTCTGCATAATCTTTCAAGAGTTTAAGTTCTTCTTTGAACATCTCTATTCCAGAAGCCCAGAAATCTTTCTTAGTAATATCAAAACCTGCTTCTTTGCATAAATCTTCACAAGTCATCTTACCTGTGTCTTCAAGGAGTTTTTCGTATACTTTAGTAAAGCCCTTACCTTCTTTTCTGTAGCGTTCATAAAGTCCTGTTGCAAAAAGCTGACCGAAAGCATAAGGGAAGTTGTAGAAGTCTAAGCCCGTAGAATAATAATGGCTCTTTACAGCCCACATATATTCATGACGGCTTTCATTCAAACCGTTTCCATAGCTTCTTTCCTGTGCGTCTTTCATAAGGCGACAGAAATCATCTGCATTAAGTTCTCCTTTTTCCCTTTCGTCAAATACACTCTTTTCAAAATAGAAACGACAAAGAATATCAACAAGAACCTGACATGAGTCCTGTAAATCAAGTTCTATCATCTTCATCTTTTCAAAGCCTGAAAGACGGGAAATCATATCCTGTTTTACTATGGTTTCTGCAAATGTACTGGCAGTTTCTGCAAGAGTCATAGGATACTGGGAAAGAGCATATGGAACTTTTCTTATACATGATGAATGGAAAGCATGTCCTAATTCATGGGCCAGAGTTATAACATCATTAAATGTGCCTGTGAAATTAGAAAGAATGCGGCTTTCTTTTTGAACAGGCATATCTGTACAATAGGCTCCCCCTACTTTACCTTCATAAACTTCAGCGTCAATCCAACCGCCGTCAAAAGCTTTCTTAGCGAAATTACCCATATTTTCACTGAAAGAAGAATAGCGTTCAATTATATATTTCTTAGCTTCATCAAAAGTCCAGACTTTATCAGAATCAGAAGAAGCTGACTTTTTCTCGTTTTCTGTTTTCTGTAGAGGAGCGAATAAATCATAAAAAGCAAGACCTTTATTATTGCTTTCATCTACAGTTGCTTTTTCTTTTTTTAAAAGTAAAGCTTTTGTCTGAAGATAATCTCTCCACATAGGAAGACTGTCTTCTATAGCTTCTGTTAAAGCATTTAGAGTTTCTCGCTTCATTCTTGCTGAAGCTAAAGAACGGTCTATTGCCTCTTTCCAGTTGCGTCTCTTATTTAACATTACGGTTTCACCCTTTAAGTTATTCAAAGAAGCCGCAAAAGCAATTTCATTATCCTTTAATAGCTGAATTTCTTTTTCCCATGCAGACTTCCTGATTTTTCCATCAGAAGAAAATGCATCATTACGAAGCTCATTGAACATTTTTCCGCTTTCTTTATCTCTAAGATTAGAAATAATCTGTTCATGAAGTCTGTCCCATGCATTTCCACCTGTTTTTTGCATGTCTCCTGCAAGTTTTTCTTCTGCTCTGGACATCTGATGTTTAGTCTCTTCAAGTTCTTCGTTTAAAACGAACTTATACTCTTTGAACTCAGGGAAACGTGTATAAAAGTCTTCCAGGCTCTTTTCATAATTAGAAAGAAGGTCTTTGAACTTTAAGTTTTGCTGCATAGAGCGAAGATTTAAATCATCAAGAGTTTGTAAATTATTCAAATAAGCCGTATTAGTTGTATCTGTAGAATATAAGGCACTTGAATAAGAATAAAGAGTTTCTGCAAGTTCATCTATTTTATTTGATGAATTAAGATATGTAGATAACCAAAGTGGGAAGTCAAAATTACTGTCACTTGTTTTTCTTAATGTTTCTGCTGTTTTAAGCAGATTATCAAGAGAATCCATTCCCTCAGAATAATCTTTAAGGGCTTTTTTATATTCATTACTTTCAATTCCAGGATAGATGGAATCCATGTTCCATCTTGGAGCATTAAGATTAGATG
>JAILNT010000047.1 GCA_024691265.1 Treponema sp.
TGATAATCCAATGGTATGCAAAACTTGGACTTCAGTTTACAAATGTTGGGTTTGCAATGTCGCTTATATTGCTCTTTATAGTACACGAAAGAGAAAAGACGACAATTATTATTAATCAGCAAAAAAAGATAATTGAGCAGCAAAAAGGTCTTATAGAAAAGGAAAATGAATTATCTGATATGAAAATCACACTTTTTGAATCTCAGATAAAACCTCATTTTGTATTTAACGTTCTTAATACAATATATATGCTATGTGATATGGATATTGAAAAGGCCAAGACGGCTATAAGTGAATTTTCTGATTATTTTAGAAGCAATGCTGAGCTTGTTGAGACCAGGGGGACTATTCCTTTTTTGAGGGAACTCGAACATGTACAGGGATACTTGAGCCTTGAAAAATTAAGGTTCGGAGATAAGATTGAAGTTTTATATGATTTAAAGGAAAACGGATTTGAGATTCCTCCATATACTTTGCAATCGATAGTAGAAAATGCTGTAAAGCACGGAGTGGGAAAGAAAAAGGAAGGTGGAAGAGTAATCATAAGAACCGGAAAAAATGAGGATGAGTATTATATCATTGTTGAAGATGATGGTGCCGGCTTTGATGTTAAAGAAACAACAAGGAAAGCTGACAGTTCAGGAATGAATATTGGAATAAGAAATATTTCAGAGAGACTAAGGTATCTGTGTAAAGGAAATCTGGAAATAGAATCAGAAGTTGGTGTTGGTACTAAAGTAACTATATCTATACCTTTTGAGGAGGGAACAAATGGAAATGAACAGTAATCTTAATGATGAAAATCAAAACAATGAAAAAGCAGAGGTTTCTGATGCCTGCGAAAAAGAAATAATGCAAAGCCTAAAGAAAGCGGCAGACAAGCAGACTTTTTATGCGAGGCTTACAATGCTTTTTGTGGGAGGTATTTTTATTGTTGTATTAGCTGCGGTATTAATGCTGCTTCCAGAAGTTATGAATACAATAGGAAAATACAATGATGTGGCAGACCAGGCTCAGGACGTTGTTGCAAAGGCAACTGTTACGCTTGATAATGCTGATGAAGCAATAGACAGTGTCTCACAGGCAAGCAATAATATTAATACAATGGTAGGAGATAATGGAGACGACCTTACAAAGGCAATTGAAAATCTTTCGAATATAGATTATGAGGGACTTAATAATGCAATTGTAGATTTACAAAAAGCCGTAGGGCCACTTGCAAAACTGTTTGGTAATTAAAAAATAAAAATTTTATAACAATTTTTATCATAAAATTATATAAACTGAAAAATTCATCATGAATAAATGATTTTTTTGAACCCCTTTATTTTTAAGGGGTTCATTTATTGTGACACGGAAACGCTTTAATATGCTAAATAAATTATCAGACAGTCACAAATAAAATTCCAACATTCTAAAACACTTTAAATTACTGGCGTACGAGGAAACTCTAGTGCTTGCGACCATTTGTTATGCGTAAACTATTGACTTTTTAATCAAATTTTCATATATTAGTAATCGACAAGTGAACATAAAGGCAAAGTTACCGTGAGGTAATGACGCAAAGCTAAAGGGTCTATGCAATTTATAGATAGCCAGTTGCTGATGCGCTTAATTTTGAGGGGAAAATGAAAAAGATTCTTGATTAGTTGGGTGTGTCATTTTACTAATGACCGTGTTAGATTTTTAAACATGGTTTTTTTATGCCCATAATGGCAAGATGGGTGTAATTATTAGAAAATGGTTTTTTAAGCAGTATACGGCAGGGGATTTGTAGGAGACTTACATATATTTAGTAGGACATTCTGCAATCTATGATTGACAGGATGTTTTTTTGTGCTTAGAGGTAGTTAATGGCGGCAGATAAGAGTTTAAGAAAGCTAAAAAGACCAGAACTTTTGGAAATGATGATCAGTTTTTCGGAAGAGGCAGAAAATGCCAGAGCTCATGAAGAGCAGATGAAAGCTGAGTTTGAAAAAGAGAAAATTGCAATACAACAGGAAATGGCCAAGGAAAGGGCTGCAATGCTTACGGCTTTTGATGAAGAAAAAGCTGAAATGAGGCGCAAGTTCAATGAACAAAAGGAAGCGCAGCAGGCCAAATTTGATAAAGATATTACAGGACTTAAAGCAAGGCTTGCAAGAGAAAAAGCAGCAATTGAAAGCGAAGTAGATGAAAAGCTGGATATGATGGAAACAGCAGGGTCTCTTGCAGAGGCAGCAATAGCAATTACAGGCCTTATGAAGGATGCTCAGGAAGCAGCAGATTTATATAGACGTAAGATTAAGGAAGGCGTTGCTTCAGAAAATGAAGAAGTAAGAAAAGCCATAGAAGAGGCCAAGGCACATGCTGCAAAGATTATAGAAAATGCACAGAATCGTGCAGATATAATAATTGAGGATGCAGAAAATCACGCACAGAAGATTGTTAGGGATGCAGAGGCTGAAGCAGATGAAATCAGAAGCGGAGCTGCTGCAGAAGGTGTGATTATAGAAGAAACCCATATATCAGATGACGAT
>JAILNT010000069.1 GCA_024691265.1 Treponema sp.
CTATATTTTACAAATGGAACATAAATAATAGCACAACTAATACTAGCAGCAACAATAAAAAGAATAAGAGAGAAGCGTAAAAAAACATCAAACAAAGTTTTAAATCTCTTAAAACCAATAAAAAGATAGCCTAATGTTACATACTCTTTATGTAATAATCTAAAAAGCATTACATAAAAACCATAATATAAACAGAGGATAATACTTGTAAGAACAAAAAATCCAATTATCAAAAGAAAAACATTATAAACACTTCCTGCTGAAACAATAAACACAGATTCAACAAGTGATTCCAACATATTTAAAATTAACATTGAAAATACTATTTTTCCAACGTTAAATATCATACAGCCATTTAGAACATTAAGTAATTTCTTACTTAATACTTTCTTATCTTCCATCGCTTCTCTATCCTTTATAAAAACATTATAGCGGAATCCTTAAAATAATTACCGAATTCCGCTATATTTACTAATAACATTAATTCAAAATACTAAAAAAGTTGTTTTTGTCCTAAAGAATCAATATCCTTAGGTTTTTCCATAGCTTTTTCTAAAGCTTCATCAGAAACATCTATAGATATAACTTCTTTTGGATTTAATCTTACACCCTGAGCTTTTAAGCCTTTTTCTGCATACTCTGCCGCATTAAAACTTTCTGTTGGAGCATTCTTTAATCTTCCCTTTTTGTATGTCAAAGTAAAGCCGAAAGTATCCCTTGTGTCTATATGTAAAATTTCCATTTCTTCAGGAACTATCATATAATCCCTGTTCATAATGTAACCACCAATTCTACATCTTTTTATATAGGCACATTTATTTGAAGGATCTTTATAAATTATAGTAAATAAAACTTTATTCAAAGATTCCTTATCACCAAGACAACAAGCCCACATATCAGGACCAACAAACAATTTAGATGGAGTTTCAGAAGTAATAGAATACATACCATTTTTTCTAATGAAAAATATTCTATCGTATGGTGAAACCTGCATTATGACACTGCCACCACTAACCTTTGTACCAAGATTTCCTTTATCATCATAGCGAAGAGCTATATCTCGTCTGATTACATCTTTTTTATTAAAGACTTCAAACTTAGCAATCTCAGTATGACGAATTTTAAGACTCTTATCAATCTTAGCATCTAAAGCAGACAATGTTGCAATAGCATAACTTGTTAAATCTGCCAGAAGTTTATCAATTTCTGCAATGCGAGCATTAATAGCAGTAACTTCATCACGGTTTTTATTAATATCAAATAAAGAGATGCGTCTAATAGGAATTTTCAAAAGATGTTCTACATCATCATCTTTTATATCATGCACAAGCTCTTTCTGAAATTTCACAAAACCTGAACGTACAGCCTTATCAACATCTTCTGCAGTTTTCTGATTTTCAATTGCCTTATAAATTCTTTCTTCAATGAAGATTCTTTCCAAAGTCCTAAGATGAAGCTTTTCAATCTGCTCAGCTCTTTCTGCTTCAAGTTCTTTTTTCAAAATCTTCTTTAGATTTTCAGCATGATACTTTATTACATCTGAAACAGTCATTCTCACAGGCATATTGTATTTAATTACAAGCAGATTGCAAGAAATACTCTGTTCACATTCAGTATAAGCATACAAAGCAGGTACAACATCTTTTGCATAAACTCCACGAGGAAGTTTAATTTCTATATTTGCACTATTTGAAGTGTAATCATTTATAGAAGAAATCTTTACTCTGCCAAGTTTTGAAGCAGCTTCAATACTGTTCATTAAAGTCTCTGTAGTAGAACCGAAAGGAAGCTCTGTAATAACAATCTTCTTTTCATCAGTTAAATCAAGTTTTGCTCTTGTAACTATTTTTCCAAGACCATCTTGATAATCTGAAACATCGCAAAGACCACCAGTAGGAAAATCTGGATAAAGAGTAAACTTCTGACCTCTGAGACACTTTTTTTCAGCTTCTATAACTTCTTTAACGTTATGACTCAAAATCTTTGTACTCATACCGACAGCAATTCCCTCTGCACCCATGATAAGAACAAGCGGAAGCTTTGCTGGAAAAGTTACAGGTTCTTTATTTCTACCGTCATAGCTTGGAACATAATTTGTAACAGTAGGACTATATAAAATATCACGGGCTAAAGGCTTAATACGGCATTCAATATAACGAGGAGCAGAAGCACTATCTCCTGTATACATATTACCGAAATTTCCCTGCTTATCAATAAACAATTCCTTGTTTGCAAGAACAACAAGAGCTCCATAAATAGAAGCATCTCCATGAGGGTGATACTTCATGCACTCTCCAACTACATTTGCAACCTTATTGAATTTTCCGTCATCAGTGGTAAAAAGAGTATGAAGAATACGGCGTTGAACAGGTTTTAAGCCATCTTCCAGCTCTGGAATAGCACGGTCACGAATAACGTAGCTAGCATAATCTATAAAGTTCTTTTCAAAAATATCTTTAACAAAAGCCATTAATTATATTCTCCGGAACGCTTTATGCGTCTATATCATCGCTTAAATTATTAACAATAAACTCTCTTCTCTTTGGAGTATTTTTTCCCATATAAAATTCAAGAAGAGGTGGAATATTATTCATAACCTGAATCTCAACAGGTGTTAAATGCATATCTTCATGAATAAATTGAGAAAATTCATGAGGACTTATTTCACCAAGACCTTTGAAACGAGTTACTTCAACACCAGCACCAAGTTTCTTTATAGACTTATCTCTTTCGTCTTCACTATAACAATACAAGGTTTTCTTCTTATTACGAACACGAAATAAAGGGGTTTCAAGAATATAAACATGTCCTGTTGTAATAAGTTCTTTATAGTAAGTAAGAAAAAATGTAAGCACAAGATTACGGATATGAAATCCATCATTATCGGCATCAGTTGCAATAATAATTTTATTGTAGCGAAGATTATCGATATAGCTAGAATCAGCATCTTTCATACTGTCGTCTTTTTCAATACCTAAAGCCATCATCAAATTACAAAGTTCATCATTCTTGTAAATATCCTGCTGCTTTTTTCCAAACATATTTTCAGGCTTACCACGTAAACTAAAAATCGCTTGAATAGAAACATCACGACTACCAACCATAGAACCTGTAGCAGAATCACCCTCAGTAATGAAAATCATGCTATTTTCACCTTTTTCACCATCACTAAGGTGATAACGACAATCTTTTAACTTATCAATTTTAAGTTGTGTTTTACGAGTTGCTTCAAGTTTCTGCTTACGAAGAGTATTCAAATCTGTTCTGAAACTTTCATTAGCATCAATCTTCTGTTGTAAAGCCTTAGCAGCATCAGGATTTTTGTGAAGCCATTCATCTAAAGCTGCTTGAGTTTCACTAACAATCCATGACCTTATATCAGTATTACCAAGTTTATTTTTTGTCTGACTTTCAAATACAGGGTCTTTTACCTTTACCAAAAGGGCTGCATTCAAACCATAACGAACATCTTCACTATGATAATTTTTATTAAAGAAAGCATTTATTCCCTTTAAGAAACCTTCTTTGAACGCAGAAAGATGAGTACCCCCATCAGCTGTATATTGACCATTTACATAACTAAAATAACTTTCAGTATTACTATTAGTGTCACCATTTA
>JAILNT010000068.1 GCA_024691265.1 Treponema sp.
TGCTCAGAACTTTTTTTCTAAATGCAGGGGTCATTCCTGATCTGTTTTTGAGCTTTCCTTCCTTTATAAGCTGTCTCTGAACAGCTGCCTGAACCGGAATCAGATTATTTGGTCTTACGTTGAAATCCAGTACCATATTAAGGAAACGCTTCATTTCAAGAACACTGTCTTTTATTGAAATATTATCTTCTCTTTTAAGATTTGGATCTTCATTATAATCAGCATCGATTCCTATATGTGTAAGAAAGTCTGAGATAATAGTGTGTTTGGGACCCTCAAACTGACTTTTTTCAAAAGGTCTGACAATTACATTTTCATAGCCGATTTTTTTACCAATTCTGTCAAGATATGGAAAATAATCATATTCGTTGAACTTATATAATTCCATGAAATAGTAATCGCGTACAGAACACTGCTGAACCTTCGAAGCTTTTATATTCTGAGACCAGTATGAAAGCATGTATTCATCTTGTCTTCGAAGATAAATGATAACTTTTATTGTAAAGCCGTGATCTATAAACTGAGCTTTCATCTTGTCCCAAAATCTGTCATATCCTCCTCCGAAGTTATAAAAACCTTCATCTGAAAGAACGATATTCGGATATTTTTCTGAAAGTTCGTAAATATACTGTGTATTTTCTTTGTCCAAGGCCAGATCGTAATCTCTTGATACGAGGAAATGACCATTTCTTACACCTTCAACTCCGGGATATTTACGATTAAATATTGGATAATCATAACCGAATTGATGTAAAAACTCAGGATTATGAGCCATAAAATTTTGAATAGAAGTTGTTGCAGTTTTTGGTGTACCAAAATGCAAATATAATGTCTTTTGTGACATATGATAATGCTCCTTTAAAAAATCTCAATAATTGAACATTATATCACAGAGACTTAAAATTAACAAAAAATTAACACTAATTAAATTACCACTTATAACAGCTGTTTTTGGCAGTCACAAGTTTTTTAATATGGTCCTTATTTGCAAGAAGAGCATTATTGGCGCCATTTTTACAATAAAGCTTATTATTATTTATGACAACTTTTTTGAACTTTGTCGTTGAATGAGAATATACGTGTACGGCTTGCCTTCCACCTTTAATCGTATTATTTGTTATCTTGATGGTTCCCTTTCCTGCAAGCTTTCCAAAGTATGCAAAATGGCATCCAACTGAATATGAATTTCTTTTTACAGGAGCTTCTGTAACTATAGTATTTTTAGAAACTGTAGAGCTTACTGTATTAAATAGTGCAAGAGCTTCTGAAGTTTTGCCGGTGAGCGTGCAGTTTAATATATTTATATTTTTGTGGTATTTGGAAAGCATACTTTTTTCTTTTGGTGTATAGTTTGCACATATTGCTCTGCAACCAGTTATTGTACAATTGTTAACTTCTATGTTTTCGCAAGCTTTTCCATCATACAAGCTGCTTCCACCTGGATAGTTTGACATAAATGGAGCAACTGATTTAGCTGCTATATCGATTTGAAGCTGTTCTTCGACACTTTTTTTGCCAGGAGTACCAAGAGCTGTTATTGTGCAGTTTTTTACAAGGACATTTTTGCATGCTACAAGTTCAATTGAGTGATTCTCATAGTTTGTATTCTGTATATCCATGTTAGTAAGTGTTATGCCATTTGCATGGCAGAACTTAAATGAAGAACCATTAGTTAGTCCATTTGTTTCTTTGCATTTCCATGTACCGCCATTTATTGAGAAATTTACAAGATCTTCATATCCGGCTTTTTCACAGAAGTTGAGCATGGTATAGGTTTCAGCTATGATAGTTGCACCCGTAGCTTCTATATGCCAGCCGCTTTGAACAGGCAATCTTGTATATAGATAATAAGTTGCGCCAGGAACAAGTGTTACTGAACCTGTTTCTATAAGCTCAGCCTGAATATTTCTCATATCTGAGGTGCTATAGTCATTTGATGGTTCAACTGTGCCTGCAAAAGCTGTGTCTGAAGAAATATGAATGAAAATGATTGCCGCCATTGCAAGCAATAATTTCGGAACAATAGAAAAAAATTTTTTCTTGGTCATTGATAGTTACCTCCATTTTAAGAAAACAAGAAATTGTGTTATCAGGAATTATCATAAAATCCTGAAAAGGTT
>JAILNT010000151.1 GCA_024691265.1 Treponema sp.
CCTTCTGTTAAAAAAACTCTTTCGGATATTTTAGATGAAATAGCTAATATTTATCTTGAAAGCTTTTCAGAAAGCTTTATGCCTGAAGAATCTACAGTCAGAAAAAAGCTCAATGAATATATAAGATTAGGTCTTATAAAAAGTGAGAAAAATGGAAGAATACTGCTATATAGTAGAGCAGCTTCTCTAAAAAGTTCTTTCCTCAAAGAACTTAGTGATGCAATATCCTTTTTTTCTGAAACTCAACCTTGTGGAGTAATAGGAAGTTTTTTATTGGATAAACTTTCTAAAGAAGAAAATATTTCCTGCGATGTTTTCGAATACAAGCATCATTACATAAATAGTGCAATCGAAGATGATTTTCTTCAAGTTACTTTTGATGCGATACATGAACATAGAGCTTTGATTTTAAGACAGAAGAAAAATGGAAGAAAAAGAGAGTTTCCACTTAAAGTTGTGCCTCTAATGGTTTATGAAAGTACAATGGATGGCCGTTTGTATCTAATGAGCTACGATAAAAGGGCTAGGGGATTTGTTTCTCTAAGATTCGATTATATAGTCTCTTTAGAGGCAGGGGATATTTATGAAAACTATGAGCAAAAAAGAGCAGAGTTTGAAAAAATAAGAAAGTTTATATGGGGAGTGTCTACAAGGCAGATTAAAAAGCAGTTTAATGCTGAAACTGTGCATGTTAGCTTTACGGTACATTTTGAAAAACATGAGACTTTCATTTATCAAAGAATGCTTAGAGAGAAAAGATGCGGAGAAGTAACTTTAATTGATGAAAGTAATGCCAGGTTTGACGCTGATATATATGACCCAGTAGAGATTTTTCCTTGGGTAAGAACTTTTATATGCAGAATCACATCTTTTTCTTGTTCAGATGCTTCTGTTACAAAAAGATTTTATGCAGATATACGTAAGATGAAAAATCTGTATTTTGATGAAAAGGAAGATGAAGCAGATGTTATTCAATGAAATCTATAGCCTTTATTATACTACTATTGCAAAAGTAATAAGTTTTTCTCAAAATAAAATGCTTGATACGGATTCGCTTTATAAAATTGTACAATCGTCTGCTTTTCCTGAAAGTGTATTAACTATGATTCCTGCTTTAGAAAATGGAAACTGGCCAATAATAAAGAAAAACTGGACTACCAATATTCGTCATAATCCTTCTGTTCCTCTTTCTTTTTTAGAAAAACGCTGGCTAAAAAGCTTGTGCCTTGACCCTAAAATCCATCTTTTTCTTAGTGAAGAAACTCTTGAACAGCTGAAAGAAAATCTTTCTTTTGTAGAAGCTCTTTTTAATCAGGAAGATTTTTATTTTTATGATGCTTATTCTGATGCTGATGATTTTACAGATAATGTTTATATAGAGAATTTCAAAACTGCTATGAAAGCCATTCATGAAAAAAAGATTCTAAAAGTAAATTATTGTGACAGAAAAGGGAATGAACGTCTTTTTACTTGCATGCCATACAAAATGGAATATTCAAGAAAGGATGGAAAATTCCGTATGGTATCAAAACGGAGGGCTTACCGTATTACCTGTAATATGTGCAGGATAAAAAGCTGCTCGATAGTTGACAGACTTGAAAGAGATAGCATAATGCTTCCTGATAATGAAATACGGTCTGTTGTGATTGAAATTTATGATGAAAGAAAAGCTTTAGAAAGAACACTTCATGCTTTTGCCCATTTTGAAAAGTCGTGTACAAAAATATCAGATAATTGTTACAGACTTGAACTACATTATGATGCTTTTGATGAAACGGAGCTTGTAATTAGAATATTATCATTCGGACCAATGGTTAAAGCCATTGAACCTGAAAGCTTTGTTTCTGAAATAAAAAGAAGGCTTTTAATGCAGTTCTCTTTTATGTAAAAACTCTTTCGCACTTTTTTTTCCGTGATAGACTCCCTGTATTCCGCTAGAATCAAATCAAACTTTTAAAAGGAGAGTAAAAATGAAAGAAATACAGACTGTAAGCGGAAAATACAATACTGCAAAAATATTTACAGACCTTGTTGATGAAAAATCTTTGGAACAGATAAAAACTCTTTGCAATCAATCTTTTGTAGAAAATGCAAAAATCCGTTTAATGCCTGATGTCCATGCTGGTGCTGGCTGCACAATTGGAACAACTATGACCATACAGAATAAAGTTTGTCCTAATCTTGTAGGAGTTGATATTGGTTGTGGAATGGAAACTATTGTATTTTATGCCGACAGCCCCGTAAGCCGTAATTTTGACGGAGCAAAACTTGATAAATTAATCCGTGGAAATATTCCCTCAGGTTTTTCTATAAGAAAGTTTCCCCATAAGCTTGTTGATGAAGTCGAATGGGCTAATATCCGAGGCAAGTATGATAAAAATCGGGCAAGACTTAGTCTGGGGACTCTTGGAGGAGGAAATCATTTTATAGAAGCTGACCGTGACGAAGAAGGAAATCTTTATATCGTTGTCCATTCTGGAAGTCGTCATGCAGGACTTGAGATTGCAGAATATTATCAAGATAAAGCATGGAAACAGTTAAACGGAAAGCTTGAAGTTGATTTTTCAATGCTTATAGAAAGTATGAAAGCAGCTGGTAGAGAAAAAGAAATCGAAAAAGAGCTTGAAAATCTTAAGTCCCTGGAAAAATCTGATGTCCCTAAAGACCTTTCTTATCTTTCAGGAGAGCTTTTTGATGACTATATAAATGATATGAAAATCATGCAGCATTTTGCCATGTTAAACAGAAAAGCAATGATAGATACTATTTGTGTTGGGCTTCGTGTTTCAAAAGATGAAATCATGGAACAGTTTACCACAATACATAATTATATCGATACAGACAGTATGATTTTAAGGAAAGGTGCTGTAAGTGCTAAAAAAGGGGAGAAACTTTTAATTCCCATGAACATGAGAGACGGAAGCCTGATTTGTATCGGAAAAGGGAATGAAGATTGGAATTGTTCTGCTCCTCATGGTGCAGGAAGAATAATGAGCAGAAGTCAGGCAAAAAGGGAATTATCACTTGATACTTTTAAAAGTGAAATGGCAGATATTTTTTCTACCACAGTGGATATTACTACTATAGATGAAGCTCCTATGGCTTATAAACCGATGGAAAGCATAATCGAAAATATAGCTCCTACAGCGGAAGTGGTGAAAGTAATAAAACCTGTTTATAAC
>JAILNT010000167.1 GCA_024691265.1 Treponema sp.
CCTCCAAGCATGATTTTTGCAAGCTATGCAGGCTATACATTCAACGACTTTTTTATCCATGACGGACGTCTTTCAATCTTTTTTATAATACAGACAGGTCTTATCACAGGCTGTATCTTCTTTTATTTTATTTTCTCAAGATTTAAAGGAAAAACAGCAATCGAAAGAGAAAAAATTATTTCCATAGTTCCATTATATCTTCTTCTTGCTTTAATATTTGGGCTTGCCATTATATCTTTCATAAAAATTGATTTTGAATACCTTTCAGGTCTTTTTGTAATTGTATTGGCAATCATAGGTCTTATCTGGTACATGAAAAGCCAGAAAAAGAGTAAAAATGAAACATTGGAACTTGTAAAAGGCTTAGACTGGGAAACAATTGCATTTCTTATAGGAATTTTCATTATTGTAGGTGCTATAAGTGAAACAGGACTTTTAAAAGACCTTGCAAATTTCTTAGCAACACTTACAGGTGGAAATAAATTTGCAGGCTTTATATTGATATTGATTGTATCAGTTGTAATATCAGGATTTGTAGACAATGTTCCATACATCATAGCAATGCTTCCTGTAGCTGCAAGCCTTGCAAAATCTATGGGTATAAACGGAGAATTATACATGTTTGCTCTGCTTATAGGTTCTTGTCTTGGAGGAAACCTATCTCCTTATGGAGCAAGTGCAAATGTAGTTGCTATGGGACTTGTAAAGAAAGAAGGCTATCCAATGAACTTCATTTCATGGCTTAAACTTGGTGGTTCATTTACAATTCTAACAACAACAGCTGCAGCTATAGTCTTATATTTGATTTGGGCATAATATAAATTCCCCATAAAAAGAAAAGCCGCATGCTAATTCATGCGGCTTTTTTGGGATTAATTAGAAATACCAAAAGCTATACTCCATAAAAAATCCTAAAATAAAACAAAGAACAATATAAGAAATCTATACAACTAGTGAAAATACTGCACCAGTAAGAGGCAAGGCTCCTGTAAGCCCATAAGGCATAACTGCAGCACTTTTCAAGGCTTCCTTTACTTGCCCTTGAACATGAGAAATCATGGAATCAAGCTGATTATCAGACAAAGTCTGAATAGCGTCTGGGTCAACTTGTTTCATATCACTTCCATTTACTGTAAGCAAACGGTCAATAAGTGTGTTCAAGATACTGAGTTTGTTTACAGGAATACCCCGCTGATTGCGTGCAGCTGCAACTCCTGAGACGTGGTCAAATTGTGCGTAACCAACAACATTAGGATTTACTGGTACGTACAGCTTCCCTGTTGAACCCTGCATTAAATTGCTATATGAAGAAGGATTCATCGGGCCTAGCATAGTAATCATATCATGCCCCCTGTCAAAATACTTTTTTTAGATAAATATGGTATCCCACCCTATCTACCATATTTCTTTCCTTGAATTTATATCGGAGAATCTAAAAGAAAGTTAATAATAATCTTGCGATTTTAAAGAGCGAATTTTATAATTTTCAAGAATTTATATGATTTTGGAGATAAAAAAATAAAGGGCAAAATCACTAAGATTTCACCCTTAAAAAAACATAAAATTTAATAATTTTGCTTAGTCCAGTTATCAAGTCGTTCTGAAAGTGAAATTACTTTTTGTTCAGAACTTTCTGACTGTTCATTATTCTTTTCATTTGGAATTTCATAAGCAGAAGCTTCCTCCAAATATGGAATAATAACTTTTTCTTTTATTGTACTCCACCTAGGTGGCAAAATAGTTTTAGTTTCAAGATATTCAGCAAGAGGAAGATTTCCTAAAAGTAATTTATATTTCAAAGGAAAATCTTTTTCAGTTACATTCTTTATAGAAGAAAAACCACCTGCAATACCAAATACAACAGAATTGAGTTTTACATCTTTATCACGCTCAAGAATCTTTTTTTGAGATTCTTCATTCATAAACCATACAATAAATTTTTCAGCAGCAGCAGAGTTATACGAATGTTTATATATACCCATAGAAACAAGTGTATCTGCCACAGGAATTTTGTGATTTTGATGAATCCACCTGAAGTCTACATTCTGAAGTTGTTCTTCACTAAGAGAAAAAAGCTCATCACTTTTAACATAAGCAAACAAACATCTATCTGAAGTAATCTGTTTATACTTAGGAGTAAAAAGATATTTAAATTCAAAATCTCTTTCTGATGAGGTATTTCCGTTTTTATCTCTTGTCCATGCTTTTAAATAATCAAGGCTTTCTTTCAAGCATTTCTCATTCCATGTAAATTCCTTTTGCTTCTGCATATAAGAAGTTCCCATGAGCATAGTAACAAGATACATAAAATCAGGTTCCCAGCTTGGAGCAAATCCCATAGCAGTAAAAGCACCCTGCTTATTTTTAGCATTATATAAACCTGCAATATCTCTTATCTGGTCAATAGAAAGCATGTAAGTATCATTTATCAGGCTACTCTGCTTCATGGAAAACATTATAGCGGGAATATTAAAACTTACAGGAAGAAGATATTGTTCATCATCAGATTTACCTGCTTCAAGCAGATTTTGATAAAAACTTGAAGCTTCAAGCTGTCTTTCTGTAAAAAGAAAATCAAGAGAATGGAAATCTTTTCTGGTTCTCTCATTTTTCAGATAAGTACCTATAACAATATCAGGAGGAGTTTCATCATGAATTGATTCCAAAGCTTCTGAAGGATTTTGCTTATAGACAACAACAGCCTTACAGTCATCATGAGTCAAATTAAACAGTTCAGTATAAGAAGCAAATTCTGTTTTATTTGTCCAGATAACCAAAGGCTTTTCTACTATTATATTAGCTGTGTTAGACTTGCCACAACCTGAAAGTAAAAAAGATACTTCCAGGAGTGCAAAGCCAGAAATAAAGGATTTAAGTGCGGAATTACGCACGCGACAATTCCTCCGCGGTTTTATAGATAGCACTATATACACTTTCGATTTTTTCCTCATCAAGAGATGAGAATGCAACTCTAAGTGTAGAAGCGTCTATTGCTATTGTGCCGATTCCTTGATTATTTAGCAAGTCTTGTCTTAATAATTCTGCGTTAACTTTATTCAAATGGAATGACATAAAATAACCAGAATTATATGGCAAAGGATATAAAGCATCACTTTCATGACTGTCTGTAAACTTTCTTACAAGCTTATATCTTCTTTCCAGCATCTTTCTGAAATTAAGTTTCTGAGCATTAATTTCGGGATTTTTATAAGCCTGAAGAAGCAAACTCTGAGGAACTGTTGAAGCACAACTTACAGAAGAACGGATAACACCCATCAACTTCTTTATAAGTGCATCATAATTCTTTTCATCAAGACCTTTCCCAGCAAATGTAAGGAAACCACATCTAAAGCCCCAAACAAAATCTTCCTTTGTAGGACCATCAATTTTTACGGCAAATACATTTTCATGGAGGTCTGCAAGATAGGCAAATAACGACTGCTTTTCAATATTTTCTTCATAAGCAAGTCCAAAGTAAGCATCATCACACCAGACCATAACTTTTACGCCGCTTTCAGCAATATCTTTTATAATTTTTACAATAGAAGCAGCTTCATCTACAGTAGGACTATATCCGCTAGGATTCTGAGGAAAATTAAGAATTACCCTTACAGAACCTTTTTTAGCTTCTTCTTTCATAGCTTCTTCAAAAGCTTTCAGATTAAAGCCATTTTCATTGAACATCTCAAACTGCTTATATGAAGCATTTCTTCTTGCTTCAACAACTAAACAGTAATTATCCCAGGAAGGATTACCTGCTAAAAGAGTATCTTTTTCCCCAAGGAATAAATCTGACAGATAAGAAATGCCGGCAGTAAGTCCTGGCACAAGAACAGGCAGAGAAATATTTTTTCCTTTTAATAAAGGATTTTTCAAAAGAATCTGCTCTTTCCATGCATTCCTCAAGTCTGGATTTCCAGCCGTAGGAGCATAAGCTACGAGTTCACGAGGAGAAAGTTCAGAAACTTTTTCCTGTATCGCAGGCAAGATAACAGGTGTACCATTTGCAACTGTCATACCAATAGTTGCATTTGCAGTTTTGCCTTTTTTTCTTGCTTCTGCACTTTGTGCTATTATTCCCTTTGGAAAGTACATACGTACACCCAAATCAGATAACAAGCTGCCAGGAGTAGTTCCTTCAAGTGCAGCGTTCAATTCTTGTGCTAAAGGATTTATCATGATACGATACATTATTCTGAAACTGTGCATGAGTGTCAATAAAAGAATCGTATATTTATGCATTTTTAACAAATTATTGGTATATTTAAGCATGCATTGTAAAAAAAAGGAGTGAGGTTCTTAAATGGAAATAAAACATTCTGATTTAGATGAATGTCGTGATTTAATAAATCTATGTAGGAAAGAAGTTGCAAAAAGACTTGTAGGACAAAGTCAGGTTGTAGATGGAATTATTACAGCCCTTATAGCTGGCGGTCATGTATTATTAGAAGGCGTTCCAGGTTTAGCAAAGACACTTGCAGTAAAAACATTCGCAGACATATCAGGACTTTCATTCAAAAGAGTTCAATTTACTCCAGACTTATTACCTGCTGATATAAGCGGAACTTTAATCTATGAACAAGAAACAGGAAGATTTTCAGTAAGAAAAGGACCTGTATTTGCAAACATAGTTTTAGCAGATGAAATAAACAGAGCCCCTGCAAAAGTTCAGTCAGCCTTATTGGAAGCTATGGCAGAACATCAAGTTACAATAGGAGAACACTCTTATCCTCTCCCGGAGCCATTTTTTGTACTTGCAACACAAAATCCTATAGAACAGGAAGGAACTTACGGACTTCCAGAAGCCGAGCTTGATAGATTCTTGCTTAAAGTAACTGTAGATTATCCAAGTCCACAAGAAGAAGTTGAAATTATAAAGACAGAAGGTCGCTCTCCATTTGTAGCTGTAGAAAAAGTTTTTTCTGCTGAAAAATTACAAAAATGCAGAAATATAGTTGATACAATAGTTTGTGACCAAAAGATAATCGAATATATTGTTTCTATAATAAGGGTAACTCGTCCTGTAATTTCAACAGAGCATAAAGACAGAAGAAATGATATAACAAGATACATTTCATTTGGAGCATCTCCTCGTTCTGGAATAGCATTAGAAAGATGTGCAAAGGTACATGCCCTTTTTGATGGTCGGTCTTTCGTATTGCCTGATGATGTAAAAGCTGTAGCTCATGAAGTTCTAAGACACAGACTTGTACTTTCATATGAAGCTTCTGCAGATGGAATTAGTGCAGACGCAATTATCACAAAAATTCTATCACTTCTTACAGTTCCTTGAAAAAAATAAAACTGAGAGAGGGGTTTATATAAACTATGAAAGAAGATGATTACGAACAGTTATACCGCAGAGCAAAAAAAATGCGTATAAACGCAAAATCTCTTATAAATACAATGCAAATGGGAGCTTTTCAATCCCTATATTACGGGCATGGAGTAGAATTTAGCGGAGTGCGGGAATATCTTTTAGGAGATGATGTACGAGCAATAGACTGGAACGTCACAGCAAGAATTGGACGGCCTTATGTAAAACTTTATCTAGAAGATAGAGAATTGCAATTTTTCTTAATAATAGACCGCTCGCTTTCTATGAGAACAGGTTCGGGCGGAAAGTCAAAATTAGACTGTGCAAATGAAACAGGAGAACTAATATCGCTTGTTGCAGAACAAAGTTCGAGCCCTTTAGGAGCTGTTTTTTTCAGTAATGAAATAGAATTTGCCTGTGCTCCAAAAATAGGAAAAAAACACGTACAGTTCGTTTTAACGCAATTTGAAAATATAAATGAAAAAGTAAAAGCTGGTTCTATTCTTATAAATGCTCTTACTGGTAGTGTAAAACTATTAAAAAAGCGGTCACTTGTGTTTGTAATATCAGATTTCAGAATTGATGGCTGGAAAGACAGCTTAGCTTACCTTGCACTTCGTCATGATGTTATCGCAGTAAGGATAAATGACAGTCTTGACTCAGAATTACCAGATACAGGTTCTATCCCATTTATGGACAGAGAATCTGGCAAGCACAAAATATTTCCAACATCTTCAGGATTATTCAGAAGAGCCTGGAGAGATGCTGACACACAAAGAAGAAAAGAATGGAAAAGTGCATGTCTAAGATGTGGCTGCATGCCATTAGAAATATCAACATCAGAAGATCCTGCAATTGTTTTAAGTAACTTTTTCACAGCAAAACTTTCAAATGAGATTTAATATGTTTAGATTTG
>JAILNT010000215.1 GCA_024691265.1 Treponema sp.
CCTATTAAATGATATTTAATACCAGCTTTATAGAGTAAAGATTCAAAAGGTGCTAAAGGTAAATTATTCTCAGACACTTGCTTTATCCTTATTTCCATTAATCTTATCAAGACGATTGGCAATAGCATTCAAATTCTTAGAGGTATTAGTAATAGATAAAGTTGATTTAGAAAATGTTTCTACGCCAGTTGCAATTTGTTTCACAGTTGCTACTATTTGTTGGAAAGAAGCAACTTGCTGCTCTATAATTTCCTTAATTTCTTCAGAAGAAGAAGCCGTATTATCTGCTGACTCTTTTATAGCATTAAACTTCTCTTCAAGCTGCTTAGAAAGAACACCCCCCTTCTCTATTTTTTCAGTTCCAGTCTGGCTTGTTTCTATCAAGCTTTCAAGCGATTTTCTAATCTCAGCAATTCTATCTTTTATATCAGAAGTAGCATCTACAGTTCTATCTGCAAGATGTCTTACTTCATCTGCAACATTCTTAAAATCTCGCCCAGTATCTGTAATATTCTTACTCTTCCTGTCTTCATCTTCTACACTAGAAGCTTCAAGTTCAGCATTAAAAGCAATAATTTTAGTCTGGTCAGCAACACTTGTAATAAGATTTGCTATATCCCAAATACCAGAAATTTTTATATTAAGCTGTTTTATCCCCTCTCTAGTTTTTTGATTGGCAGCTGTAATTTCATTCATCTTATTAGTATTTATAACTAAAGTTTTTGAGCCAATCTCAACATCATTCTTAGTTTTGCCAGCAACTTTAGAAACCTCAGATATATTCTTTTCTATGTCAAAACTTCTATCATTAGCATCTTTCATTGTGGCAGTTATTTCTTTAGCACTTGCAGCTTGTTGTTGTGCAGTAGCAGAAATATTTGTAGAAGTATCAACAAGATTTCTTGTTGATAACAAAATTTTATGACCTATTTCCTCTGCTCTTTCAATAATAGAGCGATACAACAATATAGCCCTGTCTATCAAAAATATTGTATATGATATTTCATTTTCCAAATCTGTAGGGACAAGAACAGCAGAGCAAACATCACTTTTATTCATATCATTCAAAGCAGTTTGCATTTGGCTAGAATAAGAATATACTCTCCTAAAAAAATATATAGCTAATACAGTCATAACACAAATATTGGCAATTGTAACAAATATCATTCTTCTAATCTGAATATAAAAGCTTCCATAAATATCTTTTTGTAAAAAACTTACAAGTACAACTAAAAAAGCAAGGGCAGAAGTATAAATTGCAGGTATAACAATCAAAAGAACAAATTGGATATTTACAGAAAAACCAAAATAATTTTTTTCATAAACAATGTCATTATTTATACCATCAGAAACAATCTTTTGACATATTTCAGAACAAACTTTACCTGTAGAACTATAAACAAGAATAGCAGTAAGATAAGCTCCAAAAATACAGGCAATAGCAGAAATTATATTTGAAAATAAATTCTCATAGCCAAACTTTCTATAAATTAAAGCCATTAATCCTGTAGCTAAAAAAAAGAAACAAAAAACCTCTATAGCTTTTACAACAGGAATCTTTAATGTATTTTCAAGTAATTTTGTTCTAAAAGCTTTATCAGATTTTCCCCTTTTCCATAACTCGATATCTGAAGAATTTTTCATGCAAATTATATGATTAACTATAGGACCCAATATAAATTGACTTACACCCCATATAATCACAAGAAAAAAAGAAATATGAAACATATCTTTATATGTTGCACCAACAAAATTAGCAGAATATAAATACGTAACAAGCATTCCGAAAAAAATAGGAAATGTACTGGAATATAAAACATTTTTTTCAAAACTTCTTTGTTCTTTACTTTTCATATTATTCACCCTCCACCAGTTTCAATTCATTTATATTATTACAATTATCATCTTCTTTTACTTTCGATTTCAATTCATTAGAATATATAGCAAGTTCTTGCGTAACAGATTGAATAGAATCAACATTAGTTGATAAATCGCGTATACCAATTGAAAGCTGTTCTATTGTAGAACTAATCTGGTCAAAAGATGTAGACATCTGTAATGTAATATTCTCTATATTAGAAGCTGAATCTGCTGTAATTTCACTAGAAATTCTAACTTCATTAAAATTTTCCTGAACCTTTTTCAGGCATTCTTTTCCCTCTGCAATCTTTTCAGAACCACCTTCACTTGTCATAGTAAGATTATCTGCTGATTGCAATACTTCCGCTATAATTTTATTAATACCCTTAGTAGCAGAACTTATAGTATTTGCAAGTCTCCTTACTTCATTTGCAACAATATTAAAATTGCGACCAGAAGATTCTGAACGAGAAGCTTTTAAGCCTGCATTAAAAGCTATACCCCTGGTTTTATCAACCAAAGAATCAATATCAGATATTATATTTTTCATATCTGATATCTTTGATACAAGAATATAAATTTCAGAACTTGTATTCTGATTTGACTTTTCAATATCATGCATATTTTGCAAAGTTTCATTCAGAATTCTCATTCCATCTTCTACATATTCAGAAGTTTTTTGAGCAGTAGCTGCAACATTTTTTATATTCTGAAAAATATTTTTCAAATTAGAAGATTCTTCTTCCATTGTTGAATAACATTCTTTTGTACCTGCAGACTGCTCAATAGCCGTACTGGAAGCTTGTTCAATAGCGTCTACAAGAGTATCTGTATTATTTATAACTTCTTTACTTATTAAATCCGCATTAGAAGCAAAATCATGTAGTTTATTATTAACCTGATTTTGCATAAAAATCGCAAATGAAAATTCATCACTCAAATCTGAACTTAAAAAATCAGTTGATAAAATATCTGCTGTAGTAAGACTTCTAAGATTCTCATTAAGTTTATTAGCTATGTTTATAGAACGGCGAGTCAAAATCATCGACATAAAAATATTTAAACCGCCACCAATAACAACAAGGACAAACATTCT
>JAILNT010000228.1 GCA_024691265.1 Treponema sp.
TATAGAAAGTTGATTTTCTTATAATTCGGGTTATAAAATATAGTAAATAAATATTACATTCGGAGAAATTTTATGGAAAAAATCAAAGTGAAAAATGGAAAGCTATTCTTGCTTATAGCAGAATTATTGGCAGCAATCATTATATGTCTTAACGTAGGACAAATGATTTTTATATCTGACACGACAAGAAAAGAACTCAAAGAGTCTACAGAAACACAATATAGAAACATGTCGAAAGCATATTCTGACATTGTAAAAGTAGAGCTTGAAAAATATATTGCAGCCCTCGATTTCTATATAAATTCTGATATCGTAAGAGAAACTGATAACACAAGAGAAATACACCAATGGCTCATAAATCACGCTTCAAACAGAAACAATAACCTTTTTGATTATGTAGCATGGGTTGCTCCAGACGGTTCTTTTAATACCGATCAGGGAAAAAGCTCAAATGTAGCAGAAAGAGATTACTTCAAAGCAATATTCAATGATGGAGCCGATGAATATGTTGATAACCCTGTAACAGCAAAAACAACAGGACTCACAGTTATACATATTTGTAAAGCCATAAAAGAAAATGGAAAAACAAAGGGCTTCTTCTGCGGAACAGTACAAATAGACCATGTAAAGCCTCTTGTAGAAAACATAGATATGGGAAACCTTGGAATTGCAGCTATGTTCGGTAGTGATGGAAACTTGATTGTAACCAATTCTGATACAGAAGCCTTTTATAAAAATTCTGAAACCATAAAAGAAAAGTATCCGGATTCTTACAATAAAATCTCAAATGTATTCGGTTCTACAGAGCAATTAGTATTCACTACAAAAAATGCAGAAGGAAAATCTCAGGTAGCTTTTTCAGATCCTGTAGAAGGTACACCATGGGTTCTTGTACTGTTCATGAATGAAGCAAAAATAAATACTACAGCAACAAATACAGCCCTCAGATTATTTTTCTGTAGCTTGATAATAACTTTGCTTATAATAATAATTTCAGCTGCAGTAATATTTGTACTAGTAAAACCTATTGGCATTGTTGAAAAAACAATAAGAGGAATAGCAACAGGAGACGCAGACCTCACAAAGCGTATCAATGTAAATGTAAATAACGAAATAGGTCGAGTTGTAGATGGCTTTAATCTTTTTGCAGAAAAGCTACAGAGTATAATTGCCACAATGAAAGATTCAAAGGAACAGCTTGTTAATGTGGGCGATTTACTTTCAGACTCTACTCAAGATACAGCTGCTGCAATATCTCAAATTATACAAAACATTAACAAAATGGAAGGAGAAGTTACAACTCAAACAGACTCTGTACACCAGACAGCTGGAGCTGTAAACGAAATTGCATCGAATATCGAATCTCTCAATAAAATGATTGAATCACAGGTTTCAACTGTCACAGAAGCATCTGCAGCCGTTGAACAGATGATAGGCAATATAAACTCTGTAAACAATTCCGTACAGAAAATGGGCAAGGAATTTGAAGAACTAGAACGAAAAGCTGCAATGGGTGTTCAAAAGCAGAACGATGTAAATGAAAAGATAGAAGAAATTGAAGCTCAAAGTCAAATGTTGCAGGAAGCAAATGCTGTAATTTCAGGCATTGCAGAGCAAACAAATCTTCTTGCCATGAATGCTGCAATAGAAGCTGCACATGCAGGAGACGCCGGAAAAGGCTTCTCTGTTGTTGCAGATGAAATCAGAAAACTTTCTGAAGACTCAAGTAATCAGTCTCAGACCATAGGACAGCAGCTATCTAAAATTGCAGAGTCAATAGACTCAATAGTAAAAGCTTCTCAAATTGCTACAGATGCCTTCAACAATGTTTCTGGCGGCATTAATTCCACAACAAATCTTGTAAGAGAAATTACAAATGCAATGCTTGAACAGAACGAAGGCTCAAAGCAGATTGTTGAAGCCCTTAATTCTATGAATGATACATCTAACGAAGTTAAAACTTCTTCGTTTGAGATGTCGGAAGGAAATAAAGCTATTCTTGAAGAAATCAAAAAACTTCAAAATGCAACATTCAGCATAAAAGATGGTATGAATGAAATGGCAAGCGGTGCAAGAAAGATAAATGAAACAGGTGCAGCCCTTTCAGACCTTTCAAGCCAGATGAAAGTTTCTATTGAAAACATAGGAAATCAGGTAGACAAATTTAACGTCTGATTATTTCTATTAATTTTTAATTCCAATAAAAGCCTGTAGCAATTACTATTTACTTCTAACTGCTACAGGCTTTTATTATATTTTTTGATATTTAGAATGGCCAG
>JAILNT010000260.1 GCA_024691265.1 Treponema sp.
GACTGTAACATCATCTTCAAGTTCCTTTGATGCAAATTTTACAAGGGAATCATAAGAGAATTGTGCAATTTTTTTTGCAGGGTAGAACATATTTTCCATAAGTGTATGTTGAACTCTGTCTTTTCCATAAACTTCACCACGTAGTGAAGTAGAGTTTATAAGTCCATCTGTACAAGCTAGAATTATATCACCCCTGTTAAGCTTTACTTTTTTTACCTTTATAAGGTTACTAACATCTTTTACGAATCCTAAAACACGTCCGTCACCTTGAATTTCAATAACATTGTTATAAGCTTGAGTGTACAAAAATAGAGCCGGAATACCACAATTTATGTAATAGATTATGTTCTCAGAAAAATCTACAAGGGCAAATACACCTGCAAAAAATGTACCCATTGGCAAATTAAATCTAATAAACTCGTTTACCTTTTGAACAAGCAGTTTAAAGTCTGGTGTATCTGAAAGATAAGTTCTGATAATAGATTTTAAGATGACCATACTCATAGAAGCTGAAATACCTTTACCGCTCAAAGAACCGATAATAAATATATGCCTTGTGTCTGAAAGTCTGATAAGGTCAACAAATTCACCACCAATATTGTGGGCTGGAACCATTGTATAACCTAGGTCTACTTTTGGATTTTTAACAGCGTCCATATTTTCCTGAATAGAAGTAATAATCTGTCCAGACATACGAATTTCTCTGTTTACAGTACCAACTATAGCTTCATTAACAATATTCTTCATGTAAAAGGCAACAACGAAGGAGTAAGAATAAAGCTTAGTGAATAAATTAAAATCTTCATGAGTGTAAATATTCTCATCTTTCTTTTGTCCAAGAAGAAGAATACCAATAATTCTGCGACCTTCATTTAGAACTATAAAAGCATCTGATTTTGTTTTTTCAAAAAAAGATAATAAATCAGGTCTTATAGATTCATAAATATATTGCGATTCTACATTAGTTTTAAATATTACTTGCTGATTCATATTCCAAAGACTATCCAGCATAGTGTTATTTGTTGAAATACTAAATTCTTCTCCTACAATAGCTTCTGTGCTATAAGACATTGCAAGTTCACCGTTACCATTATCAATCATGATAGAAAGAGAAGATGTGCGAAGATTTCTTTTGAATATATCAAAAAGATTATTCATAATTTGTTCTGGCTCAGTGTTATAGTCAAGAGCTGCAATTTCATCTTCAAAATCTTTTGTATATTTAGAACTACGAAACTGGCTTCGTCTACCAAATATCTTTAATATCTGATGGGAAATGGCAAGTAATAAAGTAGAACCTGAAATAACTATGAGATAAAATAGAATGCCATAAGACTTTGATAAAGGAAATACAAAAGCAAAAAGTAAGCCAGCTAAAACACCTGTTATTATGTAGCGAAGAGAAAATCTTATAAAAGATTCAGTAAGAATTTTTAAGTCGTAAATAACATTTCTTATGGCAGCCTGTATAAAAACAAGCAGCATCAAAAAATATGCAAGACAATAAAGAGTGCTGTATAAAGGAACGTGCAATGAACCTGTGTATATTAAGAAAGCAAAGAACCAGCCTATTGCGATACCAAAAGAATTGATATACATCTTTTGTCTTTCTATACGGTTTTGCGTATTTTCAGAACGAACAAGCATCATTAAAGCTGATGTTCCAGGAAGGAAAATAACGTAAATATATCTAAATAAATCGTACCAATTTATACTGAAAGCTGCTTCAAAAGCACCTGAAAATATTGGAGCAGATAGATATTCAATACCAATATATCTTGAAATATTAAATCTTGTGATTTTTGTAAATGAAATATACACTGCAAGAATCATGAAAAATGCTACAAATATTTGGTCTGCAATCGAAAATTCTTTTCTAGGAAATCTGATACAGTAAGAACATATTAAAACTGCATATAAAGCTCTTGTTACTAAATCTACTCTTCCTAAAAAAAGCATAAATCTAGAAGGTGCAACCGGATAGATTAATAAAAGAAATGCTGTAATACCAGAACAAACTGCAAGAATAAAAAGAAGTCCAATTAAAGGATTGTCATTCCTGTTTCCTGTTTTTGAATCAACATAAATAGAAAGTGCAATACAGACTACACCTATTAAAATATTTAAAATAACATATGTCATTTTTTTGCTTTCCTCTCTTTTCTATATCTTACGCTTTTATTAATCAACTTTTGCTACAAGCATAGTAACATCATCTCTTAATTTTTTTCCGCCATTATAATTATGGATAAGTTCAACAATGTTGTTTATAAATTCCCTAGGAGTTTTAGAAGCACTTTTCTTTACTGTATCAGAATAAAGTTCTGTTGTTCCAAGTTCTACACCATTATCGTCCATAACTTCAGAAACACCATCTGAAGCCATAAGTATAACATCTCCTCTAAAAAGTCTTTGTTCTGCCACTTGTATATCATCTAAATCGATAATACCAACGATAGAACAATTTGAAGAAAGCGGTTTTATTCTATGACCGTCAGGAGATTGTGTAATAACAATAGGGTCAGACATAGAAGCGTTTATATATCTGATTGTCATTTTTTGTGTGTCAACAATACCAATAAACAATACAGTATATTTATCTTGCAATTTCATGCCTTTAATAGCTTTATCTACTGATTTTACTATTGTCACAAGGTCTTCTTTATCTTCCATAATTTTTACAGTATTCATCACAAGACCCATAACAAGAGCTGCTGCAAGACCTTTTCCAGAAACATCTCCTAGCATGATAAGGGTTTTATTCTCATTTATAGGTAAAACTGTATAGTAATCACCAGAAACATTTACAAGCGGCTTGAAGTATGCTGATATATCGAGTTTATCGATAAGAGGAATTGTTTTAGGCAAAAAGGAACGCTGTGTATTAGCCAGTTGTTCCCATTCCTTTGAAAGTTCTGCAATTTCTGTTAAATCGGAAAGAGTAGAAGAACGGCGTTGGAAACGGCAAAACTCTTCAAATAATCTAGGATAAATAAGAACGTCAAAAAGCCTTGTGTAGCGGCAGAATATAAAAAGGTGACAATTATTATTTACAAGTAAGATTCCACGAGCTTTTTTATGAGAAGAAACAACACCAAAATTATCACCTAAAAAATAGTAACCAGGAGCCCAGTCAGCAGAAAAATTCAACTCAAGGGTGAACATTGTTTCTTTAGAAATTGTAAGGCGATTTGGGCTATTATAAAGGACATAATTTTTAATACGGTCTATATAAAATACAGAACAGTCTGCTTTTTCTTCCAGAATAGACCCTAATGCTTCATAAAAATCATCAAGGGAATAACAGAAGTGTAGCTTATCTATAAATTCAGAAAGTAGGGCAGTTTCTTTGGTATGTAAAGCTAAATCTTCAAGTTTTGAGTCTGCTGTTGATGTTACCATACCACCAACAAATTGTAGAACACAAAATAAAGCTGTTGTTAATAAACATGTAAAGTTAAAATCATATGAATATATGCTAGGTAAAGGAGGAACAAGAGATAATGATAGTACAATAAATGAAAAAATAATAAAAATACTTGTTACTACCAAAACAGAACGCCTTCGTGCTTTATACATATTTATTTACCTCTAACCAATTAATAAATTAAATCCAACTAAAATTATATCATAATAATCGGCAATAATGAATTATAAGCATTGTATTTAGGATAAAAAAAATAAAAAAAACCGGAAGATATCTTTCTTCCGGCTTGAAAATTATAAAGTTTATATACTAATCTCTTAAAGATTCTAAAGGAATCAGATTAGGTGTTTTTGTTGCCTTTTCAATTTCAGCATAACGTTCCATAAGCTTTCTTTGCTCTGTATTAATCCT
>JAILNT010000304.1 GCA_024691265.1 Treponema sp.
CCTAAAACAGAATCGCCTAAAAACTCAAGCCTTTCATTATTAAAATGTTTAAATTTAACACTTTCATTTGAAAATGAGCGATGATGAAATGCTAAATCTAGTAATGTTAAATCATGAAAATGTATTCCAAGATTTTTGCAAAATGTAATTAAAACATTTTTTCTTTCTTCGGATAAACCATTTTTCATAAAAACTACCCCTAGCCTCCTTATTTTAGAATATAAAATGCATAAAAAAAACACAGACTCAAAAGAATCTGTGTTTATCATAACTCTAAATCAAGATATAAGATATATCAAGCAAATGAATTATTTCTGCTGAGACTTAATGTAGTCGTAAGCATCTTTTACTGTTTCGAATTCATTAGCCTTTTCATCAGGAATGCTTACACCCAATTCTTCTTCAATGGCATAAACAAGTTCATAAGTATCCAAGCTATCAGCACCAAGGTCTCCACGGAAAGAAGATTCCAATGTAACCTTTGCTGGATCTGTATCCAACTTCTCTGCGATAAGCTTCTGAATTTTCTCGAACAATTCGTCCATGATATAACTCCTGTGTTTGATTAACCGTTAACTTCTGGTGTGATTACCTGGCGTCCACGATAAAATCCACATTTTGGACATACGTGATGCTGCATAATCAAGTTTCCACAGTTGCTGCACTCAACAAGCTGAGGAGCTTCAAGATGCATATTAACGCCACGGCGTCTCCGAGTAACAGCTTTTGATGTTCTCGCTCTAGGTACTGCCATATATAAACCTCGCTATAGAATATGTAACCGATATAACATTGCTTATATTACAACAGAAATCCATTACTTGTCAATGATTATAACATCTTTGTACTATTTGTCAAATAAAAAAATGACAAATTTCAATTTTTTGTCAAAAATATATTAACTATATCAAACAAAACATTTAGCTTTTATTATTATGAAATTTTTCATTTAATTTTTGAACAACAATAGGAGGAACCATACTAGAAACATCTGCTCCAAAAGCTGCAAGTTCCTTTATTGAGCTTGATTTTAACAAAACATACTTCTGTTCTGTGGGAATAAATAAAGTTTCAATAGTGTTATTCAAAGTACGATTCATAAGGGAAAGGTCAAATTCATAACTAAAATCAGTTACATTTCTTACTCCCCTAATAAGGACATTTGCATTATTCTGCTTTGCATAATCTACTATTAAGCCACTCCATAGATGAACGGTAACATTATCACAATTTGTAACAAGTTCATTCATTATAGAAAGTCGTTCATCATCTGAAAAAAGACATTTTTTCTGTGGATTTACAGCAATCACAACATCAATATCATCAAAAAGTTTACGAGCCCTCTCTATTATATTCAAATGCCCGTAAGTCGGAGGATCAAAAGAACCTGCAAAAATAGCTTTAGCCATTGCCGTATAATAATTTTTTTTAATATCTCGGTCAATATACACAAGTTTATATGGCAAAGATATTTGACGAAACAATTTAGTCGGTGTATAGTCATAAACTATGAAACTTGCAACAAAGACATTATCAATATTATCAATATGTACTTTTGTAGGATTTTTTTCTTGTACTACAAAAAGCCCTTCTAACCAGGAAACAGTTGTTCAAGAACCAATTGAAAAAGTTATTCCAGAAGAACCTGTTGTTACAGAACCAGAAGAAATTAAAGAAGTTATTACAGAGCCTGTAAAAACAGAAGAAACTAAAGAAGAACCGGTTGTTGAAATAAAAGAAGAAGTTAAAGAGGAAATAAAGCCAGAAGAAAAAGCTGAAGAAGTTGTTCAAGAACTTGAAACAGAAGTTGTTTCTGACGAACCGGAAGTTATTGTCAATGTAGAACCGGAGCCTGAGCCAGAACCTGAACCGGAGCCTGAGGTTATTGATGAAGACTTACAAGAAGAATATAAACGTTCTATAAATGAAAACACAACAATAGACCTTAATACATTTAATGACGACAAAAAAAAGATTCTTGCAATAATTACAGAACTTGACACTATAATGCAGAATATGGATTATGAAAAATGGCTTCCATATATAGAAAAAGCTTCTATTAATTACTGGGAAAATCCTGTAAACTTAAAAAAAGCTTCTAACATGCTGCCTGGAAAGGTAAAAATGCAGTTAAAGAATTTGAATCATTATTTCAAATACATATTCGTCCCATCAAGAAAAAATTCTCACGTAGATGAAATTCGTTATATTTCAGATACAAATATAAAAGCCGTACAGGTTACAGAAGAAAAAGATATAGTTTATTATTACTTCAAAAAAATCGACGGTCAATGGATGTTACATTTACCTCCATTAGATAATAATTAATATTTAGGAAATAATTTTGGTAATTAAATCTTGCAATTAATAATAAAATAATTAAATCGGAGGAGAATAAAAGGCTATTGTTGCTTTGTACAAGCTACAAGCGTTATTCAAGTTGATTTTTTTATATATAGTAATTATAATGTTAGTTAAATTTCCAGGAGGAACTTTATGAGATTATCTAAATATGGTACAAGCGTAGTTTGCGGCCTTCTCTTATGTGCAACAGCTTTTGCTCAGGAAGAACAGCAGCAAAAGGAAACTTCTGTAGAAAGCGAATACATGCAGAGTACAGAAGACCAGATTATTACAGAATTAGCTGGTGAAGATGACAGAGAAAACAAAGAGCTCGCTCTTCTTTATCTAAAAGAAGCAGTTGAAGGTGGAAGAATAACACCTGATGTAATGACAGCTCTTGATACATTAGCAGGTGAAGGCGTTACAACTCAGGTTACAATGCGCGGAAGAAAGACAAACAACATGCCTGATATCCGCAAACAGGCTTGCGACCTCTTAGCAACAATCCATACAGAAGAAGCTAAAGACTCTTTGAAAAACATTGCTCTTGCAGATAATGAACCTATGGTTCTTGCAGCAGCTGTACGTGGTCTTGGTGAAATCGGTATCAATGAAAAAGATGAAGTTGTTGATGCTATTGCATGGGTACAGAAAAAGAATTCTACATTAAACCCAACAAGCAGCCTTGCTTTTGAAGTTCTTGTAGCTTATGAAAAATTGGCTGATACAGTTGAAAACAAAACAACAATGCTTGAATCAATTGCAAAAATTGCAGGAAATAATAGATATCCTAAAGTTGTTCAGAAAAAAGCACGTGACTTGTTAAAAAAGCTCCAGCAGACTTCTTCTGACAGCGGAAAATAATTGCAATAAATGCATAC
>JAILNT010000309.1 GCA_024691265.1 Treponema sp.
CGTTGCTGATTCAATCAAACTCTGCAGATGTGTCAAATCCTCTACAAAGGCTTCCTTCGATGCATATACACTACTATATCTATGCGCATAGGAATGTATACCAATACTATGTCCTTCGGACACAATCCTCTGATATCTTGCAATAGAGTCTTCATCCTCTTTTCCTATTACAAAAAAAGTTGCTTTTACTCCATAATGATCTAAAATATCCAATATTTCATCCGTATTAGAGCTCGGTCCATCATCAAAAGTAAGATATACCTTTGGAACATCTCCCGGCTCTGCCAAGTTACTTTCATCCGAAGATGGTAGTAACACTATATTCGATTCTTCTGAATTGGAGTTTTCTGTATTGATTTCTGTTTGAACCGATTCTGCTGCTCCAGACGTCGCATTCTGATTGTCTTCATTCATTTGGCTGATTTGCATCTGATTGCTAGCAAGAACAGATAATTCTTTTTCTAAAGAATTTATACGAACCATTAAAAAGACTATTAAAATAACAGATATTAACATCCAAATAAAGATGGAACTAATAATGCCCATTTTAATTCGATTAATCCGTCTTCTTCTTGCCAATTGCTTTTTTAAATTTCTTTCTTCTCCCATATTGGCCTCCCCTTGGTCAAAATTAACCAATAGTATTGTATCACAAGTTATTCGAAAAAAAAATAGCCCCAGGAAAAATTCCCGAGGCTATTTCTTTGACTTTTCTCAAAATTATGCGTTCATCTGAGCTGCAACTTCTGCTGCAAAGTCTTCGTTCTTCTTCTCAAGACCTTCACCAGTCTCAAAACGAACGAATCTCTTAACTTTAACAGTCGTTCCTACTTCTTTAGAAACCTGTTCTAAATATTTAGCAACAGTCTGTTTTCCGTCTTCTGCTTTTACGTATACCTGATCTACTAAGCAAACTTCTTTTAATTCTTTGTTTACACGACCTTCAACGATTCCGTTGATAACTTTCTCAGGTTTCTGAGATTCTTTAGGATCGTTCATGATCTGTGCAAGAAGAATTTCTTTCTCATGTGCAATGTATTCAGCACTTACTTCGCTACGATCAACGTATTTTGGATTAAGAGCTGCAACCTGCATAGCGATATTGTTAGCTGCTTCTTTTACTGCGTCATTTACAACATCAGTCTCAACGTCAACAATAACACCGATTCTTCCGCCACCGTGAACATATGTTACAACACATCCGTTCTCAGCAACAACTTTCTCAAATCTACGAATCTTAAGGTTTTCTCCGATAACTGCTACTTTCTCTACAAGAGCATCGTTAACAGTCTTAGATGCATCCTCATTCCAAGCTTCTGCCATGAATGCATCTAAATCAGCTGCATTAGATTCTACAGCCTGAACAGCTACTGCTTTTACGAATTCCTGGAAAGTTGCATTCTTAGCAACGAAGTCTGTCTCAGAGTTAACTTCAACAACAGCTGCTGTTTTTTCATCTTTCTGATATACAGTAGAAAGACCTTCTGCAGCGATACGAGAAGCTTTTTTCTCAGCTTTAGCCTGACCATTTTTTCTTAAGAATTCAACAGCTTCATCCATGTTTCCATTGGTTTCAGATAAAGCTTTTTTACAATCCATCATACCTGCGCCTGTTAATTCACGCAATTCTTTTACCATACCTGCTGTAATAGCCATGTCATATTCTCCTTTGTTTTCAAACAATCTTATGCTTCTTCTACTACTTCTTCTGCTGTTTCAACATCTACGTCTACAGTTCCCTGATTAGCTTCGATTACAGCATCAGCCATTGTAGAAACGATTAATTTAACAGCTCTGATAGCGTCGTCGTTACCAGGAATTACATAATCAAGTTCTTCTGGATCACAGTTTGTATCTGCAATACCGATAAGTGGAATACCAAGTGCATGAGCTTCCTGTACGCAGATTCTTTCTTTCTTAGGATCAACGATGAAGATTGCATCTGGGATGTTCTTCATATCTTTGATTCCGCCAAGGTTCTTCTCTAATTTATCCCATTCTTTTTTAAGCTGGATAACTTCTTTCTTAGGAAGAACGTCGAAAGTTCCGTCTTCTGACATCTGCTCAATGCTCTTTAATCTTGCGATACGGCTCTGGATTGTTTTGAAGTTGGTAAGCATACCACCAAGCCATCTTTCATTTACGTAGTACATTCC
>JAILNT010000332.1 GCA_024691265.1 Treponema sp.
TTCTGACTGTGGGGGTTCGAATCCTCCTTGGGGAACTAAAAAGACCTTTCAAATGAAAGGTCTTTTTTTATGCCTGTTGAAAATTATATAATCGAAGTGTCGTAATGAGCTTTGAAACGAGGTGCTAGCTCATTAAATAATGTAAGTAATTCAGGATTAAAAACCCCGCATTCATTCCCGTTTATCATTTCAATAGCTCTTTCATGAGTAAAAGCTGCTTTATAACATCTTTCGCTTACTAAAGCATCGTAAACATCTGCTATAGAAACAATTTGTGAACAGAAAGGAATATTTCCTTCTGAAAGATGTTCCGGATAGCCTTTACCGTCCCACCTTTCATGATGATACATACATACTTCACGGCAATATTTATAAAGTTCGGGGTCATCTTCTACTAAAAAGCGGAAATTACTGTCTAAAATAATGCAGCCATTAACACAATGCTGGTGCATTTTAAGCTTTTCATCTTCTGTTAAAGGTCCTCTTTTATTCAAGATAACTTCAGGAACCATTATTTTTCCTATATCGTGAAGAGCGGCGGCTTTTACCATTTTACTCATTGTAGAAGAAGAATATTTTCCAGGGTGCACTTTATCATAAGCTGAAAGGATAAGACGAGTGCCTGCCTTTATATTGAAAATATGAGAATAGGCTTCTTTGTTTCTGGCTTCGAGAACACCAGCAAAGGCGTCTATCATATTGTCATTTATATGCTGAAATTTTGAATAATAGTATTTAGCCCTTTCTTCACTCAAATTTTTACTCTGATAAAGGGCAACTACGTTATTAACACGCTGTCTTACAACAAGAGGGTCAAAAGGCTTTGAGATGATATCATCAATACCAAGCTCATAGCCTCTTGTTGCACAGTCTTTCGCATCTGCTCCCGTTATGAATATAACAGGGATTCTATTTTTTACATTTTCACTTAAATCGTCGTCGCTGATACCTTCATTAAGCTTTTTCCAGTAATCACCATGAAGCCCGTAAGTTTCATTCATCCACTCTAAAACTTCAAAGCCATTACCGTCAGGCATGTATATATCGAGGAGTACAATACAGATTTCACTATTGTTTTTTATAGCTTCGATAGTTTCTCTGCCAGTTGATACTTCTATTACATTGTATGAAGAAGAAAAAATCTCATGTAAGATAGCTCGATTTGATTCTACATCATCGGCTATCAAAATCGTTTTAGTCTTTCCCACAATTTTATCCTTAAAAATTAAAGCCTTTAACTGCTTCAAATAAATATAACCTGTATATTAATTCAACAGTTTTAAGACTTTAATTTATCTAGAATTATAACATGACTATATTAAGCTTTCCAGTTTTTCCCTTATAAATGCACATTTCTCATCAAGCCCTATAGAACCTGTTTTTAGAATGATGATATTAGGATTCTTTGGGTCAGCTCCAACCTTTCCATTTGCACTCTTCATCAATTTCATAAGCTTTTCTATAGGTACAGATTTTACATCATAGAATTCAACTCTTACTTCTCCCTTCTTTTCTCTAAGAGCTTTTATTGAAAGCTTTCTGCAAACAATTCTTATTTTTGAAAGAGAAAGCAAGCTGTATACTTCATCAGGTACAGGTCCAAATCTATCAAGAAGGTCTGCTTCAAGTGCTTCAAGTTCTGCACCATTTTGAACGGCAGCAATTTTTTTATAGACTTCCATTTTAATTTGAGGACTCTGTATGTAACTTTCAGGAATAAAGCCTGTATAATCAAGTTCAAGAAGCACTTCAAGGTCTTTTTTGTATTCTTCAGATTTAGAAAGTCTTGCCACAGCTTCGTTCAAAAGACGGAGGTACATATCAAAACCAACAGAATATACTTCTCCGCTCTGGTCTTTACCAAGCAGATTTCCAGCTCCTCTTATTTCCATATCTTTCATTGCAATTTTGAAGCCTGAACCAAGCTCTGTAAAGTCACTTATTACCTGGAGTCTTTTCATTGCAACTTCTGTTAAACTCTTATTTTCAGGATATAAAAGGTATGCATAAGCTTTTCTATCGCTTCGTCCTACCCTGCCCCGCAGCTGGTAAAGCTGACTTACACCGTACATATCAGCTCTGTCAATTATTATTGTATTTACATTTGGTATATCAATTCCATTTTCGATAATTGTTGTTGCAACAAGTACATGGAAACCACCCATCTTAAAGCGGCGGAAGATATCATCAAGCTGTTCTGATGTCATTTGTCCATGAGCTGTATCGATAATCATTTCAGGGAGCAAGCGTTCGAGCTTTATGCGAGTTTCTTCTAACGTTTCAACTCTGTTATGAAGATAGAATACCTGACCGCCTCTTTTTACTTCCCGCCTTATAGCTTCTGCAACCCTGTCATCGCTATAGGCATCTATAACGGTTTCGATAGGCTGACGATTTTGAGGTGGTGTTGTAAGAAGCGACATATCACGAATCTTCAAAAGACTCATATGCAAGGTTCTAGGAATTGGAGTTGCACTCATTGCAAGAGAATCTATATTATTTTTCATCTCTTTAAGCTTTTCCTTGTCCTTTACGCCAAAACGCTGCTCTTCATCAATTATCATAAGACCTAAATCTTTGAAATGAACGTCTTTTTGAATAATTCTGTGTGTACCTACAAGAATATCTATTTCACCGGCTGCAAGCTTTTCCAAAATCTTTTTTTGTTCCGAGTTTGAAACAAAACGGCTCATCTGAGCAATTTTTACAGGGAAATCTGCAAAACGCTCTATACAGGTTTCATAATGCTGTTCTGCAAGAATTGTTGTAGGAGCTAAGAAAGCTACCTGCTTTCCGCCCATAACCGCTTTGAAGGCTGCACGCATGGCAATTTCAGTTTTTCCATAGCCTACATCACCACAGACAAGTCTGTCCATTGGAACAGCTTTTTCCATATCAGCTTTTATTTCTGCTGTAACAGAAGCCTGGTCAGGAGTATCTTCGTAAGGAAAGGAAGCTTCAAAGGCTGTTTGCCATTCATTTTCTTTAGGAAATGCAAAACCGACACTTGCCTTTCTTCTTGAATAAAGGTCTATAAGGTGCTGAGCTAAATCTTCAACACTTTTCTGAACTTTATTTTTACGATTTTCCCAGCTTTTACTGCCTAACCTGTCTAATCGAGGTTTATTTCCTTCGTTACCTATATAACGCTGTACAAGATTTACCTGCTCGATAGGGACAAAAACAACATCATCATTTGCATATATAAGCTTTATGTAATCCCTTTCATTTCCCATGGAATTGACTCTTTCTATCCCCTTAAAAAGTCCTATTCCATAATTTACATGAACTACATAATCTCCAGGATTTAATTCAACAAAGGTATCTATAGCTTCGCTCTTTACACCTTTATGAATTGATTTTGGAGCATGTTTTCGTCTGCTAAATATTTCATTTTCCTGAATTACAAGAAGTTTTATATCTGGAATACAAAAGCCTTCTGTTATGGCTTTATCTTCAATTCTTAATTTATCGCAAAGATAGTCTTTCAGTAATTCAGATATACGTAAAGCCTGTGAAGGATTATCTGCATATATAACGATGTTCCAGTCATCTTTTATAAGGTCTGCTAATTGTTCTTTTAAATAATTAATATTATTAAAAAAGCTTCTTGCCGCTTCTGCTTCTATTTTTATAACAGCATTTGAACTTTCAGAAAGTTCATTATTTTCTGTTTCATTTATTTCCGTATGTAAAGACTTATAAATGATATTTCTTTTATGAGAAGAAAAGAGATTTTCAAATTTCAAAAGCATTTTTGAAGGCGGCATTACAGGCATTGTTTGTCTGCTTTTTCTGTAAAGTCCGTTATATTCTTTTTCAAGTCCTTCTTCTGCATTTATTAATCTATCATAATCTGTATATATTACGGTTGTATCTTCTTTTAGATAATCAAATATTGAATACTTACAATCCCATAAAAGAGGATAGAATAATTCTTCTCCCGAAGCCTCTTTATTTTCGTGGAGTGAAAGTATCATATTATCTGCATAAGCTCTTGCTAAATCTGTAAAGGCAATTGATACTCCGTTTTCGTCTACATTGGTAGCATCATTTGCATTAAGTTTTTCTTCTAACTTATCTATGAGTTCTTCATTCCATACAAGTTCTTTCATGGGATATATAAGAATCTTATCGCTTGAAGAAGTTTTTACGGTAGACTGTGAAAGGACATCAAAAGATTTTATTTGCTCTACGCTATCAAAATCAAATTGTATTCTTGTTGCAAAACTTTCACCAGGAAGGAATATATCTAAAACTTCACCACGAAGAGCATATTCTCCGCAAACTGAAACTCTTGGTACTCTTGTATAGCCTAAAGTTGTTAATTTTTTTGCAAGACTTGCAGAATCAAAAGACTGTCCTTTTGTTATCCAGAAAGAAAGTTTTGCTAAATATTCAGGAGCTGGCAAAGGAGATTGAAGTACTCTTTGACTTATTATAAAAATACGGGGAACAGAAGATATTGAAACATTATTATTTGGACGAAGTAAGCGGGATAATACACCAGCTCTTTCTCCAAAAATCTTTGCTCCTTTTGCAACAGGTCTATAAGGTACACTTCCCCACCAGGGTAAAACCCAGATTTCACATTCATTTTCATCAAAAATAGTTGTTAAATCTGTATAAAGTTCAGCTGCATTTTTTTCATTTTGAACTATAATTACAATATCAGATAGAGAAGCTGATGCAGAGCCTTTATATTGAAGCTCGTGTATTATCTTATATTTTCTTGCCTGTACATAGGAAGCCGTAAAAAAACTAGAAAGACTTCCCTGTAAACCTTCTATAACAGCAGGAAAATCTGCTTCATCATTTGCCAGCTTATTAACATAGTCTTGAAAGCCAGAGTAATCATGCAGACGGGTAGAAATAAAATTTGTTAATAATGTATTCATGAAAAATATCCGATAGTTATAGAGAATAATAGGAGAAATCGTAGTGAAACGTACTCTAGCTGGTATTATAGTAATTTTTGCACTGTTTGCCCAGAGTGGAGTTTTCGCACAGACAAGAGCCGGTGAGCTTATTGCGAATACTTCAACGATAAATGCAACAACAATAACAAGGTCAGAAGCAAAGGCTTTATCAGAAGCTAACACGGACTCACTTTCAACAACAGTTGCACCAAAGGCAGATATTTCTATAGCTTTCTTTGACAGAACACTTTATTATCCGGGAGATTCAAAAAATAATCCTGTTTATGTTCGTGTTAATATTGCAAATCATGGAAGCGACACTTTAAGATTTAAAGTTGCTGATGATAAAAAATTCAGCATTGATTTTGCAGGTCTTACATTAAAGAACAGTCAACTTTCTCAAACTGATAATCTCACAAGAAAGAGAACTACAAATCAGACTGTATATTTTAGAGAAATCTCTCTTGAGCCTGGTGAAGAATACGCTTTCGTTGAAAACGTAAAAGAATATCTTACAATTGATGAACCTTCTATTTATTATATTGAGATGAGATTTTATCCAAATCTTATTCAAAACAGAAATGTTAGTTTTTCTTCTAACAGATTAACTCTTGATGTTCGTCCATTGCCATCTGCTGCAAGTTCTAATTCACTTCCTATAGAAAATGGAACTGCTGCTATTTTGCAGCCTGAAGAGATTTCTCCAGATAAGGTTGTTGAACAGACAATCATTGCCCGTCAGCGTTCTCTCTGGGATCAGTATTTCTTGTACATGGATTTGGAACAGATGCTTCAAAGAGATTCTGCTCAGAACAGAAGATACAGAGCAACTTCGGCTGATGAAAGAGCTAGAATGCTTGATGTATATAAAACAGACTTAATGCAGTCAAGAATTGATAGAGACATTGTTGCTATTCCTCAGAGATTCGAAATTGAAAAGACAACATATTCTCAGACAGATGGTTCTGTTACAGTTCTTGAATGGTTCCAGTATCCAAATTATGTTGAAAAGAAGAGATATACTTATCATGTACACCAGAGAGATGGTATCTGGATGATAAACGACTACTCTGTAGACAATTTGGGAACTGAGTAATATAAATATAAGTTCTATGAAAGCTCTTATTGTAGCAGAAGATGAAGAACTTATTGAAAAAGCCGGAAACAGTCTTAAAGCTTCCGGCTATGATTTAATAATCTATAAATGGCTATTGAAGGCACTGGAAAATATTGAGGAGATTTCTCCTGACTTGATATTAATCAGTGCCGTAGATTATCCAAGACATTGGAAAGTTCTTACCGTTTACGCTTCTAGCATATTAAAAGATACCGATATATTTCTCTATATAAATCCAGCTGCTTTTTCTGAAGATGAAGAAAGAAAAGCAGAATTATTGAATATAAAGACTTGTTTTTCATCTTTTTTAGACTTCGACAAAGCATTTGCTAAAACAGATAACGATATAAAAATTGAAAATGCAGAAACTATAAAATCTGTTACCGATTGTTTATTGGAAAGTCCTGAAAGTAATATTCTTGTAACAGGTAAGCTTTGTTCCTCTATGAATGAAAACGGCTTATCTGATATAATAAAAGTGAAAGTAGATTTTGAGGATATTATAACCTCTGAAGATATAGGAAAAACTGTGAGACATATTACAGTTTTCACAGCTGGAAAAACACAGACACTGGCAGCCGTTATAAAGTCTGTTGGTGATATTATTGAATTAGAATTGGTTTAACAAAATGTCAGATACTAAACTTGCTAAATTTTTCTGCGAAAGTTGTGGTGCAGAAGTAAAGGCTAATGCCAGAGTATGCCCTAAATGCGGTAGATTTTTTGCCTCGGTTAAGTGCCCTAAATGTGGTATGATTGGCGACCAGAACATGTTCAAAAATGGTTGTCCCCGCTGTGGTTATGCCGTAAACGGTTCTCATTCATCTTCTAACAAAGTCGCTTCTAATGTGTATGAAATTAAGCATAAAAAATCTCCTTTCGGTTCCATTCTCTCTTTTAACAGAGGAGGAACTTCAGGAGATGCTTTACCGGCATGGATATATATTGCATCTATTTTAGCTTTAATTGCAATTATTTCGTTATGCCTTGTTGAATTCCGCTAATTTTAATCTAAAACCCCACCCCAGGGTATATTTTCATTCTTACAGAGTTTTTTATATTCATCTTCATCTTCTTTATTGCGTAAAGCTGTTACAAAAAAACTCATGTCAGCTGGTAATTCTTTTATAGATGCATTTACATCTGAATCTGCTTCAACCTTTAATGCCTGGTTTGAAACTCCATCACGGCTATCTATAACTTTTATTTTACTACCGACAGCTTCCTGCATATCTTTTGCTATATGCGTAAAATGAGTACAACCTAGTATTATGGTATCGCAATCTTTCGATGTAAAATAATCTATTGCAGGTTTCAAAGCTAAAAGTTTTTCTTCCTTTGTTGCCGTAAAATAATCATGTTCAACAAAAGAGACTAAAGCAGGGTCTCCCCGACTAAAGACTTCACAATCACTTGCAAAAGACTTTTCTAAATCTTTACAGTAAGGGTTATTTACTGTTGCATTTGTAGCAAGTAAACCTATTCTTTTATTTTTAGTTATTCTTGCTGCTAAGCGTATTGCCGGGACTGTCCCAACTATAGGTAAATCGGGATAAGTTTTTCTAAGGTTATCAAGTGCAGTTACGCTTATTGTATTGCAGGCAACAACTATTGTTTTTGGTTCCCAGTGCTTTATTATTTTAGCTATAGCCTCGCTAGCACAGTTTGTAACTTCTTCTACAGTTTTTTCTCCATAGGGGAAATTGGCTGTATCACCTAAATATACACATCTGGAATCTTTACTTTTTGCTTTAAGGTCAAGCATATAAGGAATTCCACCTGTGCCACTATCCAAAAATGCAAAATCTATAGAATGCACATTAGTCTCCAAACAAGCTGTTAAAGGCTGAGCGAGCGTCTTTTGCCTTATTATTATCTGATGAGGAAATATTTTTATTTACGACAAAGTTATCACAGAAATTTGCTCTTTCTTTATCTCTTACACATTCTTCTATTGTTTCATGACATTCATAATGGGAAGAAGGAGAATAGAAATTGCAATTTTTGCAAGAATGTAAATCTGCACCACAAAAAGGACAAATGTCCGTTCTGCCAACATATTCAAGAGTTATGGGTTTTCCACATTTCCAACACATTTCTAGATTTTACCCCTTTAATAGTGAAATGTTCAATAGCAGGCTATAAAACAATTCTTGTAACATAATAAGAAAAAAAGTATTATTTATAATATGAGATTTAATACTAATAATTTATTTTACAGTTCAAAGATTTCAAAGGCTTTTGCATTTATAGCAGTTATTACATTTTTGAATGTATTTGCAACTGCAAAAACTTCTTTTAATGATAATCTTGATGCTGAAAACCGCCGTAAGATGGGAAACGGAGAGGTTATAATTCTTAATACTGGCAATACAAAGAAAATTTGTCTGGACACTGATAATCCTGTGGCAAATAAGCTTATAAAGACGATGAAAGACCTTAAGCCTGCATATTTTTCTGAAGTTATTCAGATTAAGCCTTACAGGGGTAATGAAGACCTTATAGAGCGTATTGAAAAAGAGCTTTTAGATGTTCCAGGTTATGCTGGTATCCCTTATTATTCTGTTCGCCATGATAAGTGGTACAAGCTTTATGAATCTGCAGAAATAAAAAATAAAAGTTCTAGTGGCAATAAAACAGACATGCTTGCCGATGTTGTTATGAAACC
>JAILNT010000286.1 GCA_024691265.1 Treponema sp.
CATAAAGTTCTTTATTACCATCAAAACCTAATCTCCCCTTATACCTGCCATCAGCACAATATATTTCAATAAGATTATCTTCTGGCTTTAGATATCTTTTAACATCATAAGTGAAAGTTTGAAGATGACAGTCATAAGAATGATAGCCAGGAGCTAGATATTCTTCCCCTACTTTTTCCCCATTTATATAAACCTCATAAACTCCAAGTGCACATATATAAAGACGAGCTTTTTTATCAACATCATAGTCTTTAAGAGAAAATGCTTTTGAAAATTTCAAACACTCAATATCTTTACTTCCGGCTTTTATCCATTTTGCAAACCAATTTTCTTTCATCTTGCCTGTTTCAAAAAACGATGAAGCAGAAATCTTTTCTCCTGAAGTGCTTTTAATTTCAACTGACCAAGTATAACGAGTTCTACTTTCAAGCTTTATATGAAGATTAAAATCTAAGCAATCTACATTTTTCATTTCTCCACTGTCGAATACAATTTGCTCTTCCTTTTTTATGAAAATCCGCGTATAAACAATATCTTCTGCTGGATACTCACAATCTTCTATATTCCAAGAAAGTGAAAGTGGAGAAACTGCAAATCCTAAAGCTTCTTCTACACCGTTTACTTTCATTTTAACTATTTTCATATAAAGCTCCTTTTTGAAATATCACCTTTATAAATACTTGCTAACTAAATAAACAGGTGTACAACTCCACGCATGACAATAACTATTAACTATAGGAGATCCATAAGGAGAATATTCAGGATTATCCATTTCAAACGCTTCCCAAAATGTATCAGCACCTCTTTTTATCATTTCTCCCCAATAGGCTTTTATAAAATCAACTGCCTCTGCTTTTAGTCCTGTATGAAAAAGGGCTTCTGCAATATGATGATACATATAAGGGGTTGCAATTCCTTTTACTGGAAAAAATCTTTTTATACTTGAAAGCATAACAGTTTTGTTTTCTTCTGCTGGTAAAACATCTGCAAGGACTAACCATACTTGACTTGCAATATTGTATTCCTTAAATAATTTTGAAGCAGAATCGAAAAGATATTTTCTTACATAGTTTTCAGCTTTAGATAACACTTTCTGATATTTTTCTAAATCAGTATCTTTTTGAAGTCTTGCAAGATAAATAAAACGCTTTAATGAATATATAAAAACACCTTCGGCAGCAGAAGTCTTATCAAAAGATGATGACCAATCTATAAATACAGGATAATTTTCATCAAGAGAAAGCTTCCCTTCTTCATCAATATATGAGATACAATTATCCATAGCCTTTTTTGCAACAGGATAAAGGTCTGAAATAAGTTCTTTATCTGAAAAATGTTCAATATAATTGTAAATTATACAAGGGAAAAACAAGGTATAATCAAATAAAAATGTATCATCTGCCTGTATATCATCTCTTGTAAAAATATTAGCTGCAATTCTTCCATCTTCTGCCGTAACAGAAGCAAAAAGATAAAGGCAACGCTTAACAAGTTCTTTTGCACCAAATGTTTCATAAGCACTTAAAGCTTGTAAGCGTAAATCTCCAAGCCAAAGTCTTCTATCTCTTTTTGGTCCATCTTCAAATACAGACTGCATGCATTCAGCTAAAGTTTTTCTACTTACTTCACATATTTTCTGAAGCATTTCATCATTAGAAAATCTTTTTTCATCAAAAGAAAGAGTAGCAGAACTTTCTGCACGAACTAATGGAGATGAAAAAACAGCCTGCCACTTAGGAGAGGTATCAATAACCTGTATTTTTACATAACGAAAACTGTAACGGCGTTTTAATTCTAATCTTTCAGGTAACTTATCTAAATGCAAAGTTTCTTCCTGAATCCAGGATTTTGAAAGCCAACCATCATAATTATTACTATCTGCATCAAGTTCTGCTGGTATTTCTGCAAACCTCATAAATAATGTTAAAGGAGAATCCTGATGAGAACCCGTACTATCTATTTCAATAGAAAAATAGCCTGTATAATGTTCTCCAAAGTCGAGAATAAAGCTCATTCCTCGCTTAAAAGCAATATTAGAAAGCTCTTTAACATTCAAAGAACTATCCTTTATCCAAATACCACCTTGTTTTGTATTATCTTTTATAGTTTCAACAAGACGAATAGGCTCAACCGTTTTTACCTTTAGAACAGGAGTAAGCTTTTCAGCTTTCATCAAAAAATCTTCATTTCTATTAAACTTTACATTTGTATTTATTTGATA
>JAILNT010000339.1 GCA_024691265.1 Treponema sp.
CATACTTCTTCAACAAAGAACGGCAAATATGCTATATTAAAATAGTAAAATATAACATTTATTTAATATTTTACAGGGAGAATATAATGAATAGATTTATTAAGAAGGTTTTTACTTTCATAACAATTCTTTTTGCAGGTCTGATATTTATTTCATGTGAAAAATTAACAGACTCACAGAAATTTCTAAAGGACTATGAAGCTTTTGTTGTAAGTGCAGAAAAAGCTGCTGACAATAAAGCCGTAAACAAAATAAAGCCTCTTATAGATAAAGAAGCAGAGTACATGAAAAAAGCTGCTGCAATAGGAAAAACAGCAGAATGGACAATTGCAGATGCCGGAAAATTTACAGCACTTTCAGCACGCTTTACAGCAGCAGAAGCAAGACTTACAGCAGCAAAAGCGGCAAAAGAAACAGGAGAAGTCGCAAAGGAAGCTGGCAAAGCTGCTGAAGAAGCTGGTAAAGAAACAGGAAAATCCGCAAAAGAAGTTGGTAAAGAAGCAGAAAAAGCCGCAAAAGAAGCTGGTAAAGCTCTTAAAGATTTTGGTAAAAAATTGGGAAAATAAAATAAAAAGCGGAGAGAAAAATAATGAAAGTAAAAGCTTTATTCATTTCAATATTAATAGCATTAAGCTTTATATTTGAAATACAAGCACAAGCAGTCCGTTCTTATGTTGGAATAGTGAGAAGCCAATATTCAGAAAGTCAAATAGATTATTGGAATGAAATTATAAACAAGCTTGAAAAAGATTATACAGCTTCATATATCAATGAAGAATTAAAAGAACAAAGTTTTGGCTCTGGTTTTATATATGTCGCAGCAGATGGTTCTTGTTATGCTATTACAAATGCTCATGTAGTTCCTGTTGCTGATAAAGCAAAAATAGAATTTGAAGAAGAATCAAACGGCGAAAAAAAGACATACAAAGACCTTGAAGTAATTGCAAGAGATGAAGAATTAGACCTTGCCATATTAAAATTTCCAAATGGAGAAAAAGAATTTGCACAAGGACTTTCTTTCAGCAATAAAGAAATAAAAGATGGAGATGATGTATATTCTGCCGGTTACCCAGGATTAAATATAGACCCTGTCTGGCAATTTGGAAAAGGAAATGTCACAAATGCAAAAATATGGTCAATAAAAGAATTAATGAATGCTAAAATTTCTTACATAATTCAACATTCAGCAACAGTAGACCCGGGGAATTCAGGAGGACCATTACTCGTGCAATCAGCTTCAAATGCTCTTGGCTATGAAGTAATAGGCATAAACACATGGAAAGCTGCTTTCAGACAAGCTGCAAATTACAGTATACCTTCTCAAGTTGTAATAAATTTTATAAATAAAACCCTTCATAACACAAGTGAAGAAGAAAAAAGCGAGGAATTAAAACAGAAAGCAGCAAGATTTGCAGAGGATTTAAATACAAAAGAATTTAACTTTTACAATATTGAAAAATATATATCGGATTCCTACACAACATCAGAAAGTTATAGTAACCATGTATTATCAAAATTAAAAAAAAGCGATGAAAAGTACAAGGTATTATCTTGTCTTAGAGAAGGAACAACAAGGGCATTTAGATTATACAGAGCAGAAGAAATATTCAAAGATTTTTCGACAATCGAATATCCAGATGAAGAAAAAAATAATAAAAATCTGTTAAAATTAAAAGAAAAATCAGAAGAAAATCAAAATTCAAAAGAAGAAAATATTGAAGAAGATAAATCTTTTTTCAGTGTTTCTTCACTAGAAAAAGAAAATAACGAAAATGGAATAATTCAATATAAAGTTATCTTTTCTAATATTGACGGAGGAGAAGTTGAATCTCATTGGATAATTGAAAAAAAATCATGGAAACTTACTGATATCAGCTATGTAAAAAAGGCTACAAAAGAAAGTAACAAAGAAAATGATATGAAAAACCTGTCCATGTTTATAATTGGAAGTAATAACACACTATCAAAATCGATAACAACATATGATGATGAAACTGAAGTAGATTTTGATATAAATCATGACTTGCATTTAGAAAATTTTCATTGGTTTTCTTTCATTGGAACAGGATTTTTATTTGATTATCAAACAACAGAATATGATACAATGAATCTTGTAGGTATGGATCTTGCCCTTAGAATTCCTGTGAATATTTCAATGCTTACTTTACATCCATTTGCCAAAGCTGGAGCAGAATTTGCAATTTTTAGTGATGATGCAGCTTATGGATATTTTTATGAAGCTGGAGCGGAATTGATTTTGCACAAAGATTCATACAATGGATTTGGTGTTGGTGGAAGTGTAAAAAAACAAATTATAAAAGCATTAAATTATAATTCTCATAATTATGATTACACAGCAGTAAGTTTTTATCTAATATTCTTGACTTATTAAATAAAAATAAGACAAAAAAAAGCGGTTCCTAATCATAAAATGAAAAAGGAGCCGCTTTTTTTATTTCTAGGAATAAATTAAATTAGAAAGAACCTGCAACGGCAACTGCACATGCAACTGTACAACCTACCATAGGGTTATTTCCCATTCCCATAAAGCCCATCATTTCAACATGAGCTGGAACAGATGAAGAACCTGCAAACTGAGCATCAGAATGCATACGTCCCAATGTATCTGTAAATCCGTAAGAAGCAGGACCTGCAGCCATGTTATCTGGGTGCAAAGTACGACCTGTACCACCACCAGAAGCAACAGAGAAGTACTTCTTACCAGCGATTAAGCGTTCCTTCTTATATGTACCTGCAACAGGGTGCTGGAAACGAGTTGGGTTTGTAGAGTTTCCTGTAATAGAAACATCAACATCTTCGTGCCACATAATTGCAACACCTTCACGAACATCGTCAGCACCGTAGCACTTAACAACAAGACGGTCTGGATTATTTCCGTAAGGAACTTCCTTTACAACTGTCAAAGCCTTGTCTGTACCCTGTCCATTGAAGTAATCAAACTTTGTCTGAACATAAGTAAAGCCATTGATACGGCTAATAATCTGTGCTGCATCTTTTCCAAGACCGTTAAGAATAACGCGAAGCTTATTCTTACGAACTTTGTTAGCATTTGCAGCAATCTTGATAGCTCCTTCAGCAGCTGCGAAAGATTCGTGACCTGCCAAGAATGCGAAACACTGTGTTTCTTCAGAAAGAAGACGAGCTCCAAGGTTTCCGTGTCCAAGACCAACTTTGCGGTCATCAGCTACAGAACCTGGCAAACAGAATGCCTGAAGTCCCTTTCCGATGTTAGCAGCAGCTGTAGAACCTGTTTTGTCTCCAGTCTTTTCTGCTTCCTTTATAGCAATAGCAGAACCTAATACATAAGCCCACTTTGCATCTTCAAAACAAATCTGCTGTGTTGACTGACAGATTTCATATGGGTCGAAACCACGAGCCTTACAAAGCTCACGAGCTTCATTCAAGCCCTTTTCGCCTTCTGCAAAACCATATTCTTTAAGAGCCTTATTTACCTGTGGGATACGGCCTTCGTAATCTTCAAATAATGCCATTTTACTATACCTCCGTTCCTACTATTCCTTACGTGGGTCGATAAGTTTTACCATACCCTGGTCTTCTGTAATACGGCCGTAATGTGTACGAGCCTTTTCAATAGCTTCCTTAGGCTCAACACCAGCTTTAAGTGCGTCCATAAGTTTACCAATATTAATACAGATATAACCGATTATCTGGTTGTCCTTGTCGATTGCACACTTTTCAACATAACCTTCTGTCATTTCAAGATAGCGAGGTCCTGTCTTACGAGTTGCAAACATAGTACCAACCTGAGAGCGGAGATTCTTTCCCAAGTCTTCCAAAGAAGCACCAACTTTAAGTCCGCCTTCTGAATAAGCAGACTGAGAGCGACCGTAAACAATCTGAAGGAAAAGTTCACGCATTGCAGTATTTATAGCATCACAAACCAAGTCTGTGTTCAAAGCTTCAAGCAATGTCTTTCCAATAAGAATCTCTGAAGCCATAGCAGCAGAGTGTGTCATACCAGAACAGCCAATTGTTTCAACCAAAGCTTCTTCGATGATACCGTCTTTGATATTCAAAGAAAGCTTACAAGCTCCTTGCTGAGGTGCACACCAACCTACACCATGTGTAAAGCCTGAAATGTCCTCAATTTTCTTTGCCTGTACCCATTTTCCTTCTTCAGGAATTGGTGCTGGTCCATGATAAGCACCTTTTGCAAGTGGACACATATGTTCCACTTCTGCAGTATAAACCATAATTAGTCTCCTATGAAAAGAGTAAAATAACGTGTATGGGCACGATTATAAACGTTTTAGAAACAATAAACAACCATTATTTATTATTTTCCTTTTTACTACTAATACGAGAGATAAGTTTAATTCTTAAATGCTTCAAAGTAAAACTGTACTGACGGCTTTCCATTGTAGGGAAACGTTTTATAAAACTTTCAACATTCCAATGCCGTTTATCAAATAATTCAAATTTTCTAATGAAGGAATCAGTAAATTCTTCTCTGTTTGTTTTTATTCTTTCCCTAACAGATTCCATCATATTAGAAAAGTTTTCTTTTCTAAACCAGATATTCTGATGAAATTTTTCAGAAAGGCTTTCATTAAATTCCTTAAATTTTTC
>JAILNT010000026.1 GCA_024691265.1 Treponema sp.
GGGTACTTGTCATTTTATTATATATATGTTAGTCTAAGCTAACTTAAAAAGAAGTTAGAAGGATTAAACGGAGAGAAATGAGCATAGAAAGTTTTTTAATTTGGCGTTGTGCACCTGTTCTTGCCGGTATAAAGCCTGCTAGCTTGGTTTCAATTTCGTTAAAAGAGTATCCGGAGGCAGAAAAAGAGATAAAGTTGATAGCTAAGGCTAACTTAACTACAGGACTTTCTTTTTTGTCTTTGTGTAGATGTTCTGAAAGAATACTTGTTTATGTATATCGCAGAAATCTTCTTTTAACAGCTCTTGCTGCTGCTGGAGTAAAAGAATATTTAGATGATGCAGGTTATGAAAAATGTATTTGCATTGAACAAAAACTTTCTTTACTTGAACAGAAGCTTGTAAATGACAGAAAAAAATTTCCTCATGAGATAGGAATTTTTCTTGGCTATCCTTTGGAGGATGTAAAAGGTTTTACGAAATACTCTGGAAGGAATGCTAAATATTGTGGCTATTGGAAAGTTTATGGGAATGAACAGAAAGCTAAGCTTTTGTTTCGTGAATATGAAAAATGTTTTATACGTTCACATTCATTAGCTTGTCTGGGAGTTTCATTCGCAGAAGCTTTAGAAAGCTTATCAGCATAATTTTATATATACCTGGGGGTAAAAAATGAAGACAGTTGCAGTTGTATATGCAAGTACTACTGGAAATACAGAAGCTATGGCTAATGCCATTGTAGAGGGTGCTGGAAGCAGTGCTACTCTTTATAAGGCTGATGAAGCTGATGCTGCAGCAGTTCTTGCTGCTGATGTAATAGCTCTTGGAAGCCCTGCTATGGGAAGTGAAGAGCTTGAAGATTCAATGGAGAATTTTTTCAGCGGAATTGAATCTTCTTTGTCTGGTAAAACTGTTGCATTGTTCGGTTCTTATGACTGGGGCGATGGACAGTGGATTGCTAGCTGGGAAGATAGAGTAAAAGCCGCTGGCGCTACACTGTACGGTGAGAGCGTGAAAGCACATACAACACCAGAAGATGCAGACCTTGAAGCCTGTAAGTCTTTAGGTAAAGGACTTGCCTCGTAACATATAAATCCTGGGGCCTGACGAAGCCTCCTTGTAGAAAAGAGTAAAGAGTGTGTCCCTTGAGTCGGGGTAGAATCCGGGTGGATTCTTAAAGGCTTAAAATAGTTAAAAATAAAGAGTGTGTTTCGCGTTTTCAAGAACGGCAGTTTTCAAAGCTTGCCGTTCTTTTTTTTATGCATTAAATCTGTAGCCAATACCTTTTAGGGTTGTGATGTAAACAGGATTCTGTTTGTCATCTTCAATTTTGCCTCTAAGGCGATTTATATAGACCATTATTGCATTATCATCTATAGCTATGTCTTCTCCCCATACTGCTTCATGAATATTTTCTTTTGTGAATACGTGATTAGGCATTTTTATAAACATGAGCATCATGGCACTTTCTTTTGAGGAAAGGTATATTTCTTTATCATGCTTGTAGAATTTCATTGTTGCAGGGTCATATTTAAAAGGCCCGCAGTTCATTGTTTTTGGTGTTCCGGTTACAGCATCTCTGCTTCTTCTTATGAGAGCTTTGACTTTTGCTCCTAGAACAACAGGTCTGAATGGTTTTGTAACATAATCATCAGCACCGATTGAAAGACCATAAAGTGAGTCATAATCCTCATTTCTACCACTTATGACCATGATAGGCGTTTTGATACCATTACTGCGTATTTTTTTTATTACGTCAAAGCCTTCCATGTCGCCAAGCATTATATCCATTAAAATAATGTCGTAGGTATTTGTCTTTATCTTTTCAAGTGCCTTGGAACCGCTATTTACAAATTCTGATTCAAGGCCGTTTATTCCCATTACTTTCTGTAAAAGCTTGCAGATTGAAGCGTCATCGTCAACAATCAGTACTTTATCTGGCATTTGTTCTCCTTGTGCCTTGTTTCGACAATCATTAAATTATAATATGCATTAAAATAGTTCGTCAATGTAACTAAATGGAGGATTTTTTTCTATGCATACACAAAAAAGAACATTTAACCGCATTCTTATTTCTATGGGAATTGGTCTTTTTATTTTTATGGTTGCAATAACCTGGTTTGGACTTGTCCTTGTAAAAAGTTATAGAGAAACTATTAGTTCAAATCAGAAAGAACAAATGCTTATGACTGTAAAAAGTGTATGTGACAGTCTTCATTCTCTTGTTGATGAATTTAGTGCAGATTTAAAGGCAATGAGTAAATTTGTAGATGATAATAACGAAGATGCTGAGAAAATCTGGTACAACTATCTCGAAGCCCATTCTCCCGTTCTTTGTGGTGTTGCTGTAAGAAATGGTGACTTTATGATTTCTGAAGGAGTTGGTAAGGAAAAAATTTCAGAATATTATTCTTGTACAAGAATTAATGATGAATTAAATCTTTATCTTGCTTCATGTGAAAGTGGTCGCTATGTATTTATCTTGAAATATGAAAGAAAAAATCGTTTGACGTCATCTATAATGATAGATGTTGCGACTCTTTATGAAGGAAGTATTGCTAAATTCAGATTTGGAAAAGAAGGATATATCGTTGTAAAAGATTCAAAAGGCATATTACTTTTGCACCCTGAGCCTAAACAGTGGGGCATTCAGGTTATAGACGGTAGAAATAAAATGTATCCAGGAAAGGATATGAATAGCTTGATGAAGCTTATAAAGAATCAGCTTGAAGGAAAGTCGGGAATTGAAGAATATACTTCGTATTGGTGGGTACAAGAAGGAGCTCCAGTTTCTCGTAAAATAAGTGCTTATGCTCCAGTTCGTTTTTCGGAAGATTTTCTTATTGTTAGTGCTGTTATAAAGGCTGATGAGGTTGACAACATAATTTCAGAAGGCTTTTTAAATATGTTTCTTCTATTTGTTTTTTTTACCTGCACAGTTCTTGGCATGATAGGTTATATGGTCTATCTATATTTGCAAAACAGAAAAACTAATGAGCAAGTAAAATATCTTGAGAAGATGAATGAAGTATTAGAGCAAATGCACCAAAGTGAAGAAAATATAGCACATCAACAGCGTCTTCAGATAATGGGGACAATGACAGGTGGTATTGCTCATGAATTTAATAATCTTCTTACTCCAATTATGGGTTATGCTGAACTTTTGATGATGTCAGCTAGTGAAAATTCAGATGAATATGATAATGCTCATGAAATCTATGATGCTTCTTCTAAGGCTAAGGATATAATCCAGCAGCTTTCCGGTATGAGTCGCAGAAATATGGAAACTACATATAAGATTCTGAATGTAAAAGAATTCTTGGAAAAATCATTGAAAATGGTTAAAACTGTTTGTCCTGAAAATGTACATCTTGATGTTAAATATAATATAGGTGAAGAAAATATATTGGGAAATAGGACTCAGTTAAATCAGGTTATCTTAAACGTTTGTGTTAATGCAATACATGCAATCGGTAGAAATCCTGGAAATATATTTATTGCAGCTTCTGTTGAATATAATAATCATGACCGCTACAACAATATGAAAGCTTATATAAGAATTGATATTGCTGATGATGGTTGTGGCATGAGTGAGGCTGTATTAAAGCGGATTTTTGAACCTTTCTTTACAACAAAACAAACAGGACATGGTACAGGGCTTGGACTTTCTTTGACTGAGCAGCTGGTTACTTCTCACAGAGGTTTTATAAATGCAGAAAGTCAAGAAGGAAAGGGAAGTGTATTTCATATTTATTTTCCTGTTTTTTCAGAAGATGAAAGAAAAAATCTTGATGTGATGCAGCATGAGCAAGCTGGCACAAGAATGTCTTTTGCACTCATAGATGATAATAACAAGGTATTAAAGCAGCTTGAAAAAAGTTTTAAGAAGATTCCTTCAATCGACCTAGTTATGTTTTCTGATTTTGAAACTGCCTATGAATGTATATCTGAAAAGTATTTTGATGTGATAATTGCAGAGCAATCCATTGATGGAAAAAGTGCCGTTGAATTTTACAGTTCTTTACGAACTTCTGTGAAAACTAAGAAATTGATAATGGCAGATGTTATTAATAGAGAGCTTGCAGAGGCAAAACAAACTAATATTGTTGACGGCTATATAATGAAGCCAGTTTCGATAATTGATATAGTAAATAAGCTAAAAGATTTACAAAAGGGGAATGTGCAGTCTTAACAAAAATTAAGGGAAATCTTGCAAAAGAGTAAGCTATCTTGATTTATTTTAGAGCCCTATCAACGTAGTATTGTAAAATACAAGTTATCCCTAAGGAGGAAAGATATGGGTTCAATCGCACTCGCCATATTGGGCTTTTTAGCCATAATTGGTGTTATTGTTGTCCTTATGAAGAACTGGACAACCCCTGCTATGGCTTTTCTTGCCGTAGCTGTTATTACTGCTTTGATTCTTGTTGTTACAGGAACAGCAGATGTTAAGACTGTTGGTGATTTTGCAAAAGCTGGTATTAAGAGCGTTCATAATACAGCTATTTTGTTTATCTTCTCTGTTTTGTTCTTCGGAATCATGACAGATGCAGGTATGTTTGATGTAATAATCAATGCCTTAACAAAGAATGTTGGTAACAGTGTTGTTGGCGTTTGTATTATTGCTTGTATCATTGCTATGATTGGACACTTGGACGGTGGTGGAGCTTCTACATTCCTTATCACTATCCCTGCTATGTATCCTGTATTTAAGAAGCTTAAGATTCGTCCACAGGTTTTGATGCTCATTTGTGTTACAGCTATGGGTGTTATGAACCTCTTGCCATGGGGCGGTCCTACAATGCGTGCTGCTTCTATTTTGAGCTCATTCAAAGAAATCTATCCTGATGGATATGAAGCAAATCTTCTTTGGAAGCAGATTATTCCAATGCAGGTTGTTGGTATTGTAATTGCTTTATTCACAGCTGTATTCTGGGGTGTTGTTGAACAGAAGAAGGGTGCAGGTCTTAATTCTACAAGAGTTGTTGACTATGGTGATGATGATGAAATTACAAATTCTGCATCTTCAGACAAGGTTAATGAACTTGCTCGTCCAAAGCTTTTCGTTGTAAACCTTTTAATTACACTTGCAATAATTGCAGCTCTCGTTTGGGCTCCAATTCCTACAAATGTTACATTCATGATTGGTTGTCTTATTGCTTTGTTTGTTAACTATCCAGGTGCAAAGCTCCAGAAAAAGATTATCAAGAGTCATGCAGATAGTTCTTTGATGATGGCTACAACTATCATTGGTGCTGGTGTATTCCTTGGTGTTCTCGGTGGAGATTTCAAGTCTGGTGATACAACAATTCCAAGTATCATGGATAACATGGCTTTGATGATTGCTCATGGAATCCCAACTAATATGGCAAAATTCTTGCCAATTATCATTGGTATTCTTTCTGTACCATTGGCAATCTTCTTCTCTACAGATGCATACTTCTATGGTATCCTCCCTGTATTGATTGAAGTTGGTCGTAGCTTCGGTGTTAACCCTGTTCACACAGCTATTGCTATGGTTGTATGTCGTAACTGTGGTGCATTCATTTCTCCTTGTGTTCCAGCAACATTCCTTGGTATTGGTCTTGCAAATGTTGATATTAAAGACCACATCAAGTTCAGTTTCTTGTGGGTATGGGGTGTAAGTATTGTTTGTCTTTTGGCAGGCCTCGTACTTGGAATTATCAAATTTTAAGTAATATAATTTAGTATAGATATTGATGTTGTCAGCTGTTTTATTAGTTTGACAGCATCAATTTTTTAGTAAACGGTTTTTCTTAGGAGTCGTCATGGAAATTAAAAAGCCTGCGGTAGCAGGAACTTTGGAATCCAGTGATTGTATGGTTACTATCGAACCTGGTGAAGGCAAGGTGGACTTTTCATTGGACAGTGTTGTAATTCATCAGTTTGGAGATCAGATCCGTAAGGTCGCTCTTGAAACATTGGATAATCTTCACGTTGATAACATAAAGATTTCGATTGTTGACAAGGGAGCTCTTGACTGTACTATAAGAGCCCGTGTTGAAGGTGCTGTTTACCGTGCTGTCGGTCAGCTGGATAATTTGCCATGGGAGAAAGAAATAAGATGAACAATCCTAATAAGAAGCGCCTTAGAAGAACAATGATGTTTCTTAATGCTCAGAAGCCAGCATTAATTAAAGACCCATTCATCTACAAGCCAGATTCTATTATGCTTGACTTGGAAGATGCTGTTGCAGAAAATCAGAAAGATGCTGCACGTTTTTCACTTTATCACGCTCTTAAAACTATTGATTATCATGGATGTGAGCGTGTAGTTCGTATTAACGGTCTCGAAACTCCTTATTGGAAAGAAGATATTCGTTGTGCTGTAGCTGGTGGTTGTGATTCTATCCGTATTCCAAAGACTGAAAGTGCAGGCGATGTAAAGGTTGTTGAAGAAGCTGTTGCTGCTGCTGAAAAAGAGTTTAACCGTCCAGAAGGCTCTGTTCTCATTATGGCAGCCCTTGAATCTGCATTGGGAATTATGCGTGCTTTGGAAATCTGTCAGTCTTCAGAACGTTTGTTTGGTATTGCTTTATCTGGTGGAGACTATACAAAGGATTTACAGACACATATCACAGGTACTGGTATTGAGCTTATGGGTGCTCGTCAGCAGATGATTATTGCTGCCCGTGCAGCTGGTGTTCAGTGTTTCGATACAGTTTATACTAACCTCGATGATATGGAAGGTTTCAAGAAAGATGTAGAAACAATTCATTTGATGGGTTTTGATGGTAAGTCTATTATCAATCCTCGTCAGATAAATGTTGTTCATGATATATTTACTCCTACACAGAAGGAAATAATCTTTGCTGAGAAAGTTGTTAAAGAAATTGAAGACAAAAAGGCAAAGGGTATTGGTGTATTCACTGTTGATGGCAAGATGATTGATATTGCATTCTATGATGGTGCAAAGCGTACAATCGGTTTGGCAAAGGCTTCTGGTGTCTATAAGGGGGATCTGTAATGATTAATGCAGTTGGAAGAGATATTCCTGAAGAAGTATTAAAGCTGACAAATAAAGAAGTCTTTCATGGTACTCACTACTATGATGGATATGAATATAAACATGATGGAGCTATGACAAAATGTGTCATTAACTCTAATGGTAGTAAGATTGTTCCAACTATCCACGATGTTCTTGTAAAATGTGGCATTAAAGATGGTATGACAATCAGTTTCCATCACCACTTCCGCGAAGGTGACTATGTTGTAAACATGGTTATGGAAGAAATCCACAAGATGGGTATTAAAGATATTACTATTTGTGCAAGTTCTTTGGGTAAGGCACATGACCCTATCGTTCCTTACATTGAAGATGGTACAATTACTAATATCCAGTCTTCAGGTGTTCGTGGTAAGATTGGTGAAGCCATTTCTAATGGTAAATTAAAGGGAATTGCTATAATGCGTTCTCATGGTGGTCGTGTTCGTGCTATCGAAACAGGTGAAACTCATATCGATATTGCATTTGTTGGTTCTCCAACATGTGACGAATATGGTAACTGCCGTGGTATTGGTGGAAAGTCTAATTGTGGTGTTTTGTCTTATGCTATGGTTGATGCAGACTATGCAGACAAAGTTGTTGCAATTACAGACTGTCTTGTTCCATTCCCTAACTTCCCAGCTCACATTTCTATGACAAAGGTTGACTATGTTGTAGTTGTTGATGCTATTGGTGACCCAGCAAAGATTGCAACTGGTGCTGCAAAGCCTACAAAAGATATGCGTAAGCTTATGATGGCTGATTATTGTACACAGGTTGTTATCAATACTCCATACTTTAAAGATGGATTCTCTTATCAGACAGGTGTTGGAGGAGCTTCTATTGCTTCTACAATTTCCCTTGCTAAGGTTATGCAGGAACGAGGTATTCGCATGAAGTTCGGCGTTGGTGGTTTAACAAAACCAATGTGTGACCTTTTAAATAACGACCAGGTTGACTGCTTGCTCGATACTCAGGACTTCGACCTTGATGCTATCGAAAACGTTAAGAAGGTTCGCCACTTCCGTATTTCTGCGGGTGAATATGCTGACCCATTTAACAAGGGTGCTGTAGTAAACAAGCTTGACTTTGTTATTCTTGCAGCTCTTGAAGTTGATGTTCATTTCAACTGTAATGTTGTTGTAGGTTCTGATGGTGTTATCACAGGTGCACAGGGTGGACACCCTGATACTGCAGCTGGTGCAAAGTGTACTATTGTTATTACTCCTTTGCTTCAGGGCCGTATTCCTGCAATCTGTACTGACGTAACAACAGTAACAACTCCAGGGGATACTGTTGACGTTGTAGTTACAGATTATGGTATTGCCATAAACCCATTGCGTCAGGATTTGATGGATGCATTGAAGAATACTGATCTTCCAATTAAGACTATTGAGGAACTTCGTGATATTGCTTATAGCATTACAGGAGAACCTCAGAAAGTTCAGTTTGGAGATCGTGTTGTTGGTATTATCGAAGCTCGTGATGGTACTGTAATGGACGTTGTTCGCCAGATAAAGACTTTCGAGTTTGATAAGAATAACTAAGCAATAAAGCTTTAAGCGTTTTCTTTATTTGCCCTGTTCACTGTCAAAGGTGTTACAGGGCAAATTTTATCTTGAAAATGATGGTTTATAGGTGTATAAATTTAAGCTATGAATTTTGATTTGAAAAAAGATGGCAAACGTATTATTGTCATCACTCTTGCTTCCTTGCTCATGGCTACAAATATAAAGACATTCGTAAGAACTGGCGGCTTATATCCTGGTGGAGCTACAGGAATGACGATTTTATTCCTTAGAGCTGCAGAAATGTTTTTTAATCTCAAAATACCCTATACTATTGTCAATGTTATATTAAATGCAATTCCTGTATATATTGGCTTTAGATTTATAGGCAAGAAATTTACTTTGTATTCTTGTCTTATGATTTTTCTTACAGGTTTTTTTACAGACCTCATACCTGCTCATGTTATAACGTATGATACTCTTCTTATAAGTATTTTCGGCGGTATGATAAATGGTCTTGTTATAAGTACCTGCCTTTTAATGAATGCTACTTCTGGTGGTACCGATTTTATCGCTATATATCTTTCTGATAAAAAACATATGGACTCATGGAATGTCGTTTTAGGATTAAATGTTATTATCCTTTCTGCAGCCGGTCTTATGTTTGGTTGGGATAAAGCGATGTATTCTATAATTTTTCAATTTACATCTACGCAAGTTACTCATATACTATATAAAAAATATCAGCAGGAAACATTATTCATTGTAACTTCTAAACCAGAAGAAGTTTGTAAGTCCATTTGGGCTGTAAGTCATCATGGAGCTACTATAATATCTGGTGAAGGAGCCTATGGACATACAAAAAGGACTATGGTATATTCCATAGTCTCTCGTGCAGAATATTCAAAAGTTAGAAAAGTTATATTAGAGATTGATTCTAAGGCATTTATCAATTCTATCCGGACAGAACAGCTGACCGGACGTTTTTATCAAAAGCCTACGGAATAGGAAAGGAAAAACAGGCACTAAGCTGATGTAAACAATAGTTTTTCCTATTCTCTTTTCCGGACACGCAAGAATGTGTGCCCTCCTAAGAAACGTTGGGCTGGATTTTAGATAAGGCATTATTTATATATATTTCCGGGAGCTGGAAAGCTAAACGGCTATATCGTTTATTTCTAGCTCCCATCGGCTGTGGTAGTATCTTTTAGCCAAGCATAACATCAAGTACCATCATTAGTACAAATCCAAATGCAAATCCTATAGTTCCTATATCACTATGATTACTTGCACCTGATTCTGGTAATAATTCCTCAACTATTACATATATCATTGCACCGGCTGCAAATGAAAGCATCCATGGTAATGCATTTAGAATTATGCCTGTTAATGCGATTGTTATTAGAGAGGCAATAGGTTCTACTATTCCGCTTAAAGTACCATATATAAAAGCTTTTTTCTTACTCCCGCCTTCAGTTTTTAATGGAAGTGATATTATTGCTCCTTCAGGAAAGTTTTGTAAGGCTATACCAATTGAAAGAGCAAATGCTTCTGTTATAGATATAGTTTGCATATTGTTTAAAAATCCTGCAAATACAACCCCTACAGCCATTCCTTCTGGAATATTATGAAGTGTTACGGCAAATACTAGCATTGTAAGCTTTTTAAGCTTTGCATTTGGGCCTTCTGCATGTTGTGATGCTGCATGGATATGAGGAACGATTCTATCCATAAAAAGCAAAAAGAATACTCCTGCTAGAAGTCCTATTGCACAAGGAAAAGGATTTTTAGCAGTTTGCTCTAATGCAGGAATAAGTAGTGACCAGACAGCCGCTGCCATCATGACTCCACTTGCAAAACCTAATAAAGCAATGTTTATCTTTTCTCCTATCTTGTCTTTTAGAAAAAAAACACAAGAGGAACCTAAGGTTGTACCAAGAAATGGAATTAATAAACCTATACAGACAATTTTTATTGAACTCATATCTTATAATATATCTCAAAAAAAAACTTGTGTGCATACTAGAAAGTCGGTAAAATATATCATTATGGTAAAGCACATTATATTATGGCAGTTGAAAGATGAACTTTCTGCTGCAGAGAAAGAAAACGTAAAGAAAGGTATTAAGGAAGGTCTTGAAGGCTTAGTTGGTAAAGTTCCAGGACTTTTAGAAGTTCATGTTAACATAGCAGGGCTTGCATCTTCTAATGCAGATGTAATGCTTGATTGTACATTGGAAAGCGAAGAGGCTCTTAAAGCTTATGCTGTTAATCCAGAACATCTTGCTGTTGCAAATGGAAAAGTTCGCCCTTATACAAAGAGTAGAACTTGCATGGACTTTGAGAAATAAGAAATATGAATAAGATAGCTGTTCCTGTTATTATATTGGCATTTTTTTGCATTAATTGTTTTGCAAAGGGTAAAGATGATGTTCGCTTTCATGAAAGATTAATTCCTGATTCAAGACAGTATGTAATGACTGTGAATAGCTATGATTGGGGACCTGCTGTAGATTCTGTAATATTAAATGTAGGTTATCCAGTTGTTGCTTTTGCAATTGATAAAAATGAATTTACTGTTGATGTAATTGGTGCCCAGGCAACAACGAAACTTGGTATTGTAACTGGAAAACTTGAAGTTACAGAAGCTTATCTATCTAATGAATATGGTGAGAAAATAGATGTAGATGCTTCTGATAGAACTATAAAAAGTCCTTATGTTGTATTGAAATTTAGAATCTCTCCTGAAATAGAAGCTTGTAAGCCTTTTATATCATTCCCTGCATCAGTATTAAGAGGTGGAGTAAAAGACTTACGTATAAAGAATGATATCCTGGATATAAATATTACAGATAGCCCATATCAATGATATCTCGTTTTAGTTCATCATCGTCGTCTTCGTCTTCATCATCGTCTTCGTCTTCTTCATCGTCATCATCAGAATATGGCTCAGATTCCCAATGAAATGAAGATTCAGAGAAAGAAGCTATAGGACTATTTATACCAGGGCTATCTGTAATA
>JAILNT010000029.1 GCA_024691265.1 Treponema sp.
ATGCAGGATTATTGAAAATCACAAGATAGATTTTGTATATCATCTTGCTGCAAATTCTGATATTCAGAAAAGTGCAAAAGAGCCAACTATTGATGCAGAGATGACTTTTGGAACTACACTTTCTGTTCTTGAAGCATTGCGTAGAACAGGAGTAAAGAATCTTTTCTTCTCTTCTACGTCTGCAGTTTATGGTAATAAGACAAATGAACTTTTAGATGAAAAAACTAGTGAACTTTCTCCAGTTTCTTACTATGGAGCTGGTAAACTTGCTTCTGAGGCCTTCATTTCTGCATACGCTTATATGAACGATTTAAACGTGCTTGTATTCAGATTTCCGAATGTAATTGGTCCTAATCTTACTCATGGTGTTATCTACGATTTTTATAAAAAACTATGTACAAATCCTAAAGAACTGCAGATTTTGGGTGATGGTACACAATGCAAACCTTACATCTATGTTGATGATCTTATTTCTGCCATTATTGGTCGCACAAATGAAATGCAAAAAGGAGTTTCACTTTTTGTTGTTGGTGTAGACAGTGCAACAACAGTTACTCGCATTGCTGACATTATCTGTGAAGAAATGGGATTACAAAATGTTACTTATAAATATACTGGTGGCAATGTTGGCTGGAAGGGTGATGTTCCTCGCTTCTCATACAGTATGAAAAAAATCTGGTCTACAGGCTGGAAAGCACAAAGTTCTTCTGATGAAGCAGTTCGAAAAACGATTCATTGGGTTATTAAAAACAATGAATAATACATGGGTATAAAAATGGATTACACACAGAAACTTAAGAATTACATTGAAGAAGAGAAAAAGGTTATTGATTCTCTTAATGTAAATGATATCAGCACAGTGATGAATGTGCTTGAAGAAACTCGCAAGAATCACGGCAGAATTTATATTTGTGGAAATGGTGGTAGCGGCGCAACAGCTTCTCATTTTGTCTGCGATTTTAACAAAGGCGTTGGTTCAGTTTGCAAGGATAAGTATCAGTTTATTTGTCTTAATGACAATATTCCTTCTATGCTTGCAATTTCAAATGACATCAGTTATGACAATGTTTTTTCTTTCCAGATTGATGGTGTTATTACAGAAAATGATGCTTTTATTGGCATTAGTGGTAGTGGAAATTCAAAAAATGTTGTAAAAGCAATGGAAATTGCTAATTCTGTTGGTGCAAAAACTATAGCTCTTTGTGGTTATTCAGGCGGAAAGATGAAAGAGCTTGCAAAGTATTCTGTTCATGTTGAATCTTTTAATATGCAGTTTTGCGAAGATATTCACATGATGCTTGACCATATGATGATGTATGTTTTGTACACCGAATTAAAAGCATAGGAATATAAAATGACTGATAAAGAAACCCCTTTAGTTTCAGTTGTAATGGCAACCTTTAATGAAGTTCCAGATATGGTTGGTAAAGCAATAGAAAGTATTTTAAACCAAACTTATACAAACCTAGAACTTTTTATTTTAGATGACAGTACAAATGAATTAACGCGACAAAAAATTGATTCATACAATACTGATAACCGAGTAAAAGTTATACGAGATGAAAAACGTATGGGGTTTGTACCAGCTTTGAATAAAGGTCTTTCTCTTGCCTCGGGTAAATACATTGCCCGAATGGATGGTGACGATATTTCTCTTCTTGATAGATTAGAAAAGCAAGTTACTTTTCTTGAGGAAAATAATGATGTTTTTGTTCTTGGCGGACAGATGAACATTATTAATGAGAATGATGTAATTACTTCTGAAAGAAAATATCCAGTTGGTGAAAATCAAATATTAAAATATGAGCTATTCCGTTGTCCTATAGCACATCCGACGGCGATATTCCGACATAGACTGATAGAAATAGGTTTCAACTATGATGAATCATTAAAACGTGCAGAAGATTTGAACCTGTGGCTATCAATTCAAAAAGCCGGGTATAGAATTGAAAATCTATCCGATAAACTTTTGAATTATAGAGTTTGTGGGGCACTTGCACAAAAAAGAGGTCGCGAGCAGTGGAAAAACAATTTCAAAATAAGAAAAAGAAACTTTAATAAGAAGCGCTTGTTTTTTAGCGTTGCTTCATGTTTTATTGCTTTTTGTTATTTATTAATACCGAATTTCATATTTAATATGTATTATAAGAGGGAAAATAAGAATTGAAAGTAATTATTATGGCAGGAGGCATGGGAACTCGTATTCAGTCTGTCCGAGCCGATGTTCCAAAACCCATGATTGAAATCTGCGGAAAGCCAATTCTGCAGTATCAGATTGAAAACCTCAAAGCTTGTGGACTGACTGATATTACTATTGGGGTAGGCCACCTTGGTCACGTGATAAAAGAATACTTTGGTGACGGTTCAAAATTCGGAGTAAACATTTCCTATTTTACCGAAGACCGCCCGCTTGGAACTGCTGGGGCTCTTTTTAAAATGCTTGATGGAAAAGCCTGTGAAGAAGTTCAGACGACCACAGTTCTTGATGATGATTTTCTTCTTTTGTGCGGCGATGTAATTTTTGACATAGACTTCAATCGTTTTATTGCTTTTCATAAAAAGCATGATGCATGGGCAAGCCTTATGGCCCACCCAAACGGGCATCCCTACGATTCTTCACTTTTGGTAACAGAAGTTCTTCCTCCTGTAGAGGTTGGCGGAATGCCTGTAAATACTCACCGTGTTACCAAGTGGATGGCAAAGGAAGATGAAAGACTTTATTACAAGAATCTTGTAAATGCCGGTCTTCAGCTTATTTCACCTGAGCTTTTGCGCGAGACAATGAAGAACTTTGTTCCTCGACACCCTAAAACTCCGGACAAAATAGACCTTGACCGAGATGTTCTTAAACCGAATATTAAATCTGGAAAGATTTTTGCCTATGAAACTCCCGAATACATAAAAGACATGGGAACTCCTGACCGCTACTATGAAACTGAAGCAGACATAAAAAGCGGAAAGGTGCATGCAAGAAACTTGAGACAGAAACAGAAAGCCATTTTTCTGGACCGCGACGGAACCATTAACAAATCAAACGGCTTTATTACAAAGCCGGAAGAGTTTGAGCTTATTCCTGGTGTGGCAGAAGCAATAAAGAAAATAAACAAATCTGGCTACCTTGCCATTGTCATTACAAACCAGCCAGTCATTGCCCGTGGTGACTGCACATTTGAAGAATTAGCCTTAATTCATGCAAAAATGGAAACAGAACTTGGTAAAGAGGGAGCTTTTATAGATGGTTTGTATTTCTGTCCTCATCACACGGATAAGGGATTTCCCGGGGAAAGGCCTGAATATAAGTGTGACTGTGACTGCCGTAAGCCAAAGGCTGGCCTTTTCCAGATGGCTGCCCGCGATTTCAACATAGACCTGAGCCAGTCTTATATGATTGGAGACAGCCCAAAAGATGTGGAAGCTGGCAATAAGGCGGGGTGTAAAGAAAGTTTCTTAATAAAAGAAAATGAGAATCTTTTAGACATTATCAAAAAGGTCTTATAAAAGATTTTGGAGTGCTATGATTTTCTGCAATATTGATTTTAAGTTTTTTAGGAAAGAAGATTTGTTTGCTAGAGTAAATAATGAAACTCGCTGCATTATTCCCGTAAATGCTCAAATTATTGTTCTTGCAAATAATAATCAACGTTACTCATTATGCAAGATTTGATGGCGAAATTCCTTTAAAAGTTGCAAGAAAGAAATCGTCATTTTTTACTAGTACAGAAAAACTTTCTGGTAGTGATATCGTTTACGATTTTTGTCAGTATGCAAAAGATAATTCCTTAAAAATATTTTTTCTAGGTGGGTATGAGGATTCGAATAAAGCTGCAGTTGAGATTGTTAGAGAGAAATATGGGATTGAAATAGATGGTTATTCGCCAACATATGAAAAATATCCTTTCTCTGATACTTTTGCTGAAAATTGTATAAGCAGAATTTCTTCTTTTAAGCCAGATATTATTTTTGTTGGTTTTGGTGCTCCTAAACAAGAATGGTTTATTGAAGAACAATTCGAAAAGTTAAACGCTATAGGGATAAAATATATCATTGGTTCTGGAGGAACTTTTGAGTTTGTTTCTGGAAAAATAAAAAGAGCACCTGCTTGGATAAGCAGAATTGGATTTGAATCAGTTTATAGATTATTACAGGAACTAAATATTGCACGGCTAAAAAGAATCTTTTACAGTTTCAGATTCTTTAAGTATATAAACCATAAGCCTGATTGGAAGGAAAATTGCTAATTTTAATCTAATTAAAAAAATGGTATATAGAGTTATTGTGTTTGGATAGTAGGTAGATAATTCTATTTATCCTTTCCATAAATGGAATTATCCTTTATTTACCGACCAATTAGGAAAAGGATATTCACGTTTACACAAAAGATAAATCCGGTTATTCTTTGTGTAAAGTTAGTGGGGCTTTTAGTTAGAATCTCAGAACTGTTATTATAAGAGGAAGTGTTATGAATGAGCATATTCGGGATTATTGCAAAAAATTTATTGAATCACAAGAAAATCCTCATTACGCAGTTTTCTTAAATGGGAAATGGGGGACTGGGAAAACTTATTTTATTAATAAATTATTAGAAGAATATACAGAAGATACAGAAGATACAGATGTAAAAAGCAAAGATATTATAAAAATATCTC
>JAILNT010000030.1 GCA_024691265.1 Treponema sp.
CAAAGGGGATGATTTCTTGTTTCAATTACATTTTTTATCATCTCGACGGAGTCTACTTCCCCCTCTTTCGGAAATACAGTATTTGAAGGTGCATGATTTTCGTTTTCCCAATTATAGAAATTGTAAAAAACACAATCATAATCTTTTTCTGCAAGGCAATTATTTATAGTTTCAAGCCAGTTTTCATTTACAGTATCATCACCATCGACTGCAATAACATAATCACCTTTAGCTAGAGAATAGCCATGAGTTCTAGCAACCGTTGTTCCTGCATTATTTTGAAAATAATAGTGAACTCGGGTATCTTTTCTTTCAAATTGCCTGCAAATATCGCCCGTTCCATCAGTTGAGCCATCATCTATAATAATAACTTCAAATTCTTTATATGTTTGTGCTAAAACTGAATCTAAGCATTCACTGACGAATTTTTCAATATTATATCCCAGAACAATAACAGAAAAAAAATGACTTTTGATTTCAGATGTCATAAATCTATTTCTCCAGATACTCAATTACTGTTTTAATAACTCTCTGAACATTTTCATCCCCAATGTGGTAATACAATGGAAGACGAACAAGTCTTTCACTTTCCTTTGTTGTATATTTATCCTCGCCGTTAAATCTTCCATATTTATAACCAGCAGGTGCAGAATGAAGGGGAATATAATGAAAAGTCGGCTTTATGTTTTTCGATTTCATAAAATCAATAAAGGCAGTTCTTTTTTGTAAATCAGCGAATTTTAAATAGTACATATGGGCATTGTGAATACAGTCATTAGGAATTACAGGGAGTTCAATAATGCCTTTTCCATTTTTCCCAAATTTTTCAAATGCTTCGTTATATTGGTTCCAGGTATTCATTCTATCGTTATAAATATCTTGAGCAACTTCCAGCTGTGCCCAAAGATAAGCGGCGTTCAATTCTGAAGGCAAATAGGAATCACCAAAATCAACCCAAGTATATTTATCTACCTGACCTCTATAAAACTTAGACCTATTAGTACCTTTTTCTCTTAAAATTTCTGCTTTTTCATTATCTGACTTATGTTGGATGACGATAGCACCACCTTCCCCCATAGAATAGTTTTTTGTTTCATGGAAAGAATAACAGCCAAAATCTCCAATAGTACCTAAAGCTTTTCCCTTATATGAACTCATCACACCTTGTGCCGCATCTTCAACTACTTTCAGTCCATATTTTCTTGCTATTGCCATAATCTTATCCATTTCACAGGAAACCCCTGCATAATGTGTAACGGCAATTACTTTTGTTTTTGGCGTAATAGCAGCTTCTATAAGATTTTCATCGATGTTCATAGTGTCTGGACGTATATCCACAAAAACAAGCTTCGCTCCTACTAGCACAAAAGCTGTTGCAGTAGAGGAAAATGTAAATGATGATAAAATTACTTCATCGCCCGGTTTTATTTCACATAGTAATGCAGACATATCAAGGGCTGTAGTACCACTTGTTGTAAGCATTACTTTTTGGGCCTTAAAATGTTCTTCCATCCATTTATTACATTTTTTTGTAAATGAACCGTCTCCAGAAATCTGATGAGAATCAATTGCCTGCTGAATATATTTCCCTTCAGTTCCAACAATAGGAGGAACATTAAAATCAATTAATGGACAGTTTTCGGTATTTTCCATATTTATAAAAACTCCTTATCGTATACAATTTTGATATAACAATGGATCCCAAGTTTTTTTCATAAAATCTCTATCTTGAAGTTTTTCAAAATATTTTTTGTTTGTATCTATTGATTCATCATCTATGAATTTAAAATCGTCAATATTCAGTTCGCTGATTCTTTCAACTGGATAAAAATGACATCCTCCAATTTCCACATATTGTCGCCACATTGTTGTATTTTGCTTCAAATAAACCTTACAGCCTAAAAAAGAGGCCAAAGTAATGTTTCCCATTGCCTGCTGCCTGTTATTATTAAATATTGCAACATTCATTTTAGAAAAAAAATCAGCATATTCTTCGGATGGCATAAATTTTATAACAGGCTCAAATTTATTTTTTAAAATTGATGTTCCTTTTTCTATAACTTCTTTTTTATACTCTTCTGTATCCCCGTAAGACAAAGGACAATAAATTTTTATATTATCATCAGCAAATTTTGAAAGGAAATCTAATGCGTCTAAATGATTATTCTCCCTACTTGCACTATTTCCAAGAAGTATATTTGTTACAGGAGATAAATTTCTCTCTTTTTTTAAAACAAAATTAATAAAATCTTTATTA